>NZ_FQZD01000041.1 GCF_900141835.1 Propionispora hippei DSM 15287
TTTTTTTTTTTTACTTTTAGTAATTACTTTGTAGTCACATCGTAGCAGATATTTTAGGGTTTTGCAAGAGAAACATATGGAAATAGTTAGGGTTCTTATGGTAAAATTTATGTTGTAATTATAATACTAAGAGGTGATAAGATGCCTAATACTGTTAGCCTTAAAAAAAAATACTAATATTCATGTCTATCATGTTACTATCTTTTACATTTTTTAGTTGTATAGTTTATGCACAAGAAAATAAAAAAGCAGATACTACTATAACAAATGACCCTATTTCTTTATTTTTCAGAGGTCTAGGTGCTTATGGTCTCCCTGAGAACACTCCGAACCCAAAAGACCCTATCCCTTCTAAAACTTCAAATTTACCATACCCTGTAAATTCGTTAAGTACCTCTAAAACTGAAAATTCAATTACCTTTATCGCTCTTTTAATTATATTTTACCTAATAATATACAGACCAATAAAGAAGTTAGTAATACCTTTTCTAAAGAAAGTCATTCCAAAAGGAATAAAATATATTGATGTTCTTTATTTCATAATATTACTTATCTGCCTCTTGTTTGTCCCTTATAAGGATATTAAAGGACATACTTTCACTTTCATTATAAATAATCGTGTAGGAAATATGGATTATTTCTTTCTATTTTATGAGATTCTTGTAATTTCTGTAATATATGCCTTGATAAAAATTATTATTATAAAAACACTGAATAGCAAATCATAAATAATATAATTGTAGACCACTGACAGGATTACTGTTGGTGGTCTTTTTTTTTTTACTTGTTATCTTTTATATAGACAGTGATAAATTGCCGAAGTAACTCTGATGGATTGACCGCTTTACTTTTACATACATTAAAGAATTGCTCTTTCTCTTCTTTTGGCAATCTTATTTTAATCTCAGCGTTCTTCTGTACTTCAGTCATATTATGATGCCCTCCCTTTAATTGATGTATGTCTATAATATTACCATATTTATTTCGTTCCCACAATAGGGAACATTTTTTATTTTAGGTGTTGACACACGTTCCCACAAGTGGTACTATAGGGTCATGAGGTAACATGTTCCCACAAGACAACAGGGAGGAATAACACTATGTTAAAGATTGCATTGACAAACCTAGGGAAATACAACGAGGGCGAACTGGTCTACAAATGGTTAGAACTCCCGGCAACTGAAGACGAAATCGAAGAAGCAAAAGAAGCAATCGGCATCAATGAACAATATGAAGAATGGTTCATCACTGACTATGAGACCGATATTGAAGGCTTACAAGTAGGCGAATATGAAGACCTTGAGGCACTCAATGAACTCGCAGAACGCTATGAGAACCTTCATGAATACGACCAAGACATAGTCCAAGCAATTATTGAGGGTGAAGGGTACGACCTAGAGGAAGCCTTGGACGTTCTGGAAAGTGGCAACTACTCCTTCTACCCTGATGTAACCAATGAGGAAGACCTTGGCTTCTATGTAGTAGATGAAGGTTTATTCGGGGTAGAAATACCGGACTCCTTACAGGTGTACATCGACCATGAATCCATAGGTCGGGATTGGAGAATAAATGGTGCAGGTAGTTTCACCTCTAAGGGATACATTGAGTTGCATTAAAGTCGAAACATAGCCGGGGAGTGTTCCCGGCGATGGTCTCCCGGAAATGGTCTACCGGGACTGATGAGACAGGCCAAAAGTTAATTGCGGCATATAACAGAGAAACCAATTCATCCATATTTAACTTAATCAAGGAGGAATGACAAATGAAAAACAGTGTTAATCAAATTCAAAAGGTATTCGAGTATCAAGGAGGTCATAAGGTCAGAACTGTCGTTATTGATGGTGAGCCTTGGTTTGTCGCAAAGGATGTATGCGAAGTGTTGGGTCTGAAGTGGAAAGGAAATCAAACATTGAAGCCTCTACAAGCGGAAATGATAAGGGTCACGTTTTACCGGACCCCTACAAGATGGGCAGGACAAACCACTCAACAAGAAGGGTTAGTAATTAATGAAGCGGGTCTATACTGCCTAGTTATGCGGAGTAATAAGCCAGAAGCCCAAGCGTTCCAAAACTGGATAGCCTCCGAAGTCCTCCCTAGCATCCGTAAACATGGCATGTACATGACTCCACAAGTCGCAAAAGAAGCCATAGAGGACACCGAAGCCTTCCTAGCGCGTGCCTTGCTTATCGCAAAGGACAAACTAGACAAACTCGAAGCCGAAGTAAAAGAACTCAAACCCAAGGCTCAACATTTCGACGAATACATGGACTACAAAGGCTCCCATTCCTTTACAGATGTAGCGGCATTGTTAGGCATCCATGTAACCGTCCTAACGGCTCAAATGGTCTCCGATGGAATCCTCCGTCGAAACATCAAAGGTGAATTATATCCTCGCAAAGCGTACCAATCAACTCCATATTTCAGAGTAAAGCATACACCTAAGTACATTCAGACACGAGTTACACCTGAAGGACTCAACTGGTTAACCTCAAGGTATTCCAACAGTTTAAAAGTGGTTAACTAAAAGAATGTAATTTATAGGTTCCAAAGGCCAGTCTCGGCGTGGGACTGGCTATTCTTTTACCTTTTAGACCAAACATATGTTCGTATTCAAGGAGGAATGACAAATGGAAAACATGGTAAACAAGTACGGAGAACTTTTCACGGAGCAACTAGAAATTGAGGCATCCTACAAGAAATTCGCAGAGGAACTCTTAAAAAATACTTACGCAGAATCTAAATTAGAAGGGAAAACCGCTGAGACTGCTTTAGGTAAACGCTTAATGAACCATCAATTTGACACTGTTTTTGAGAACGTCAAAGTGTTTGTTGAAACTACCTTGCAACCCAAGCCGGGAGTAAAACCCGCATACATAGGCATCCTTCAGCAACTAGCAGATATTTATGAGGGCAAGGAACGTGACCTCTATACTCTCCTGACGATGGCTACCTTCTCTGTCCTTCTAAACAGCGTATTCCGCAAGGAAACTCGCCTTTCTAACCTAGCACAAACAGTAGCGGCTGAAGTACAGACAGAGGCCCGGATGGAAGCCTTCCTCAAGGCCAATCCCGAGATTGCCGCCTCGGTTCTCCGTGGTATCTCCGAACGTGTTTCCAAGCACTATAAAACCTATTACGCCTACCGCCGTATGGAACATGCGAACTTTTCTTGGAACCCTTGGAGCCTTAAAGATTCTACCCTGTTCGGGGCCAAGTTGATTGAATTGGTCATCCAAGGTAGCGGCTACTTTGAACTCTACGACCACACTGACATGAACGGCAAGGCCGTAACTGAAATCCATCCTACCCAATGGCTCCTTAATACTTGGGCCAAGAACGAAGAGAAACTCATCGCCAAGGCATACCGCATGTGTCCGACTGTCGTTCCTCCTGCTCCTTGGACTACCTTTAAGGATGGCGGCTATTATGGGGAACTCAAGTCCTACTGCACATTCCTTCGGCTCCATGACTTTTCGGTTCCTAACGTATTCACCAAGGAATACATGGCACGTCTGAACCAACTAGACCTGTCAAATGTCCAAGCGGCTATTAACGCTATCCAAGAGACACCTTGGATTATCAATAAGAAAGTCCTGAAAGTAGCCAAGGCAGTTATTGCTCGTGGTGGCGAACTGGCTGGCATCCCTCGCATGGAACCATTACCGGAATTACCTCGCCTCACCGGGGATTATACCGATGAGGAACTCAAGGCCCACAAACAGAAAGCCGTTGAGCGTATCCGCTTGGAGGCCCGGAGAAAATCCAAGGCTATTCGGGCTATCGGACATATTAAAGTCGCTGAAAGATTCAGTAAGTATGAAAGTATTTACTTCCCTTGCAACATGGACTTCCGAGGCCGTGTCTATCCGATTCCTAGTTTCTCATTCCAAGGGGATGACCTGAACAAAGCCCTGCTCCTCTTTGCGGATGCTCCTGCATGTTCATCGTATAAGGACATTGAGTGGCTCATGGTTCACGGTGCTAACCTCGCAGGAGTTGACAAGGTATCCTTCGATGACCGTGTGGCTTGGGTTCGAGACCATGAAGCGCAAATCTTAGACTGCGCCAAAGACCCAATGGGGAACCTCTGGTGGGCCGACCAAGACTCTCCCTTCCAGTTCCTAGCGTTCTGCTTCGAGTGGCAAGCATGGAGAGAACACGAGGCCAAGTTCGGTACTCCTGAAGGCTTCAAGTGCGGAATCCCGGTGGCCTTTGACGGAACCTGCTCTGGTCTTCAGCATTTCTCCGCTATCCTCCGTGACCCTGTGGGTGGCAAGGCCGTAAACCTGCTCCCTGCTGATAAGCCGCAGGACATCTACGGAATGGTCGCAGAGGTAGTCAATGAGCAACTCAAAAAGGATTCTGTCTCTGGTACTCCTGACACCACCGCAGAAGGCAAGAATGGCGAACCATACACCAAGTACGGTACAAAAACACTGGCTCAACAATGGCTGGCCTATGGTGTCAATCGTAAAGTTACCAAGCGTTCTGTAATGACTCTGGCCTATGGCTCCAAGGAGTTCGGATTCCGTGACCAAATCCTTGAGGACACCATTGAACCTGCAATCTTGGAAGGCCGTGGCGGTATGTTCGCTAACCCGAATCAATCCGCAGGATACATGGCGAAACTCATCTGGAACGCTGTGCGGAAAGTCGTTGTCAAGGCCGTAGAAGGTATGGAATGGCTTCAACAAATGGCTCGTCTAGTTTGTAAGGAGGGCCAAGTAGTAACTTGGATGACTCCTATGGGCCTCCCGGTTCAGCAATCCTACATGGTATGCAATTCAGAGGTGTATCGTATGCGTTTCTCTGGCATCGACAAACGGTTCTACTCAGTGAATATTACCGGAGACATCGACAAAAGAGCGCAAGCCCAAGGTATCGCTCCTAACTTCATTCACTCAATGGATGCGGCACACTTGCAACTGACTGTCATCATGGCGAAGGAGGCAGGTATCAACCATTTCTCCATGATTCACGATTCCTACGGTGCGCCTGTAGCCCAAGCAGACAGAATGTTCAAAACAGTCAGAGAAGCGTTCATTAAGATGTACTCTGAGAACAATGTTCTGGAGCAATTCAAGGCTGACATGGAGATGCTCATTGAGAAGGGAGACAAGATTCCTGCTATTCCTTCCAAGGGAACCCTAGACCTCAATGTAGTCCGCGAATCTTTATACACCTTCCACTAATACTTATTCATTGAAATTCTTGTCGAAACCCTATTGACATCTAATTGCGGCACATTACAGAGAAGAGAGATGACTAAAGGTATATCTCAAGGTATATCCTTTAGGATTCTCTCTTTATGTATATTCACTAAAAGTATATTACCCAAGGTATATACCTAAAGAACAACAAGGAGGAACAACAAAATGATTCTACCTAAGTACCTATGCCCTGTCTGTAATAAATCTCATGAGGACTTTGATTCTGCTATGTCTTGTATCAATAGTCATCCAACGCTTGAGAAAGTGGAGACACCTTCGGAACGAGTCGTGGATGCCTTTGAGTATGTAGACGTGACCATGAGCAACGGTGCTGTCTACAGATATAAACGTCTAAGACAGATTGGAGGTGACGATTGGGATGATTGAAGGTAAAACTGCAAGTCAAATCATTATTGATGACCCGGAAGGCTCCGCTAAGACCTCTGCTCACTATCAAGTAGGTTCCAAACAACCTATAGAAATCATGCAGGAGGTCATGAGTCCCGAAGAGTTCCAAGGGTTCCTTCGTGGGAATGTCATCAAGTACGCTCTGCGGCTCGGTCATAAGGACAAGGCCGTGAAAGAAGCGGCGAAGATTGAGCAGTACGCAAAGTGGCTCCGTGAGGCTCTCGAAGGTAAGCAAATCGACCCTCGGAACTAATTGCGGCACATTACAGAGAAATAGTCGCAGATTTTAATTGCGGCACATTACAGAGAAGACCCGTTGGGGTCTTTTAGTTTTTCTAGGAGGTATGAAATGGCACAAGCAAAGACTGAAACAAATCAAACACCAAAAGAAACCCCGAAAGCAACACCAAAGCAGACCAAGAGTGATGCTCCGGTGCTGAAGGTCTTGAAGTTGAAACCAGAGGCCACGGTTCCTGAAAAGAAAACCAATGGCTCCTGCGGCTTAGACCTGCATGTACTGGACAACATTCCTGTCTTCCCTACGCATTTACGCAAGGAGGCATACGTTCTGCACACTGGACTAGCCTTTGAGATTCCTGAAGGCTACCATGTGGAAATTTACCTGCGGTCTTCAACTGGTAAGAACCGCAAATTACGCCTAGCAAATGGCACAGGAATCATTGACAGCGACTACAGAGGCGAAATCATGCTACTGGTCGAGAACGTGGGCCAAGATGTTGAACACGTTTTCCCCGGAGACCGTATCGCTCAGGCAATCCTTGTGAAAGACCCTGAGTTCACTATTGAGGTCGTAGAGTCCCTGTCAGACACCAAAAGAGGCAAAGGTGGCTTCGGCTCCACCGGAAAGAATTAAGGAGGATGTATAAACAATGGCAAAAGCAAATTTCAAACGTGTAACTTCCCCTCGTGGTGAGGCTCTGTATCCCTACCTGAAGGCTCCTGAAGTCTATGAAGGCGAAGAAGTGGGCTACACGATTCAGGTCAAGTTCTCCAAGGAGGACACTGATAAAGTCCTTGCGATTCTGGAAGAAGAACTGGAATCCGCTAAGAACTCCAGTGAGTTCAAAGGCAAACGCTGGTCTAAGGAGCCTCGTATGGGATTCCGTGAAGACCAGAATGGAGATATTGTCTTCAAGTTCAAAACTAAAGCAACTATCAAGACAAAGGCCGGAGACATTGTGAAGCGCACAGTCCCGGTCTTTGATGCTAAAGGAAAGCCTGTGGATGTTACTATCGGCAATGGCTCGGTAGTCCGTGTGGCGTTCCAGATTGTACCTTATTGGAAATCCTCGACCAACAACGGCCTGTCCTTGTACCTCGATGCAGTCCAAGTCATCGAACTGGTTGAGTACAAAGGAGGCGGCAACGCTTCGTCCTTCGGCTTCGGTGAAGAAGATGGATTCGTTGGCAGTGATGCTACTCCGTTTGACGATGAAGAAGATGCTGTGACTCCGGGCGATGTTGGCGATGAGGAGTTCTAATTTTGGCTACAAAGAGAACCTTTAGTCGCCGTGGTGGGTGGTCGGAACATGTCACGTCCACCTACCGCTCTGGCCTTGAAGAAGGTATTGCAGGACAACTTGAAAACGCCGGGGTTCCTGTGGCCTTTGAAAAGTATTACCTTGAGTACACTATCCCGGCAAGTGTCCATAAGTACACACCGGACTTCCTGCTCCCTAACGGAATCATTGTCGAATCCAAGGGACTGTTTGAGTCCGAAGACCGAAAGAAACATCTCCTCGTCAAAGCACAATACCCACACTTGGACATTAGGTTCATCTTCTCGAACCCCAACCAGAAACTCTACAAAGGTAGCCCTACGACTTATGCCATGTGGTGTGAGAAGTACGGCTTTTTGTATGCTAAGAAGTTGATTCCTCTGGCGTGGCTCAAGGAGAAACCGAAAGATACTACCGGATTACAGACCAAGAAAGGAGGAAAATCGTGAAGTTCAGGACTAGAAAATCCACGGACTTCCTGTATATCCACTTAAAGGACACAGGAGGTCTTTCCGTTCCTGAACTGCGTAGAGCGGCTCGTAAAGTAGGAAAACTGGATGTCGATTATCACTATGTAGTTCAGGACAATGGCGTGGTGGAACAAGGGAGGGAGCAATATGTAGTCGCTGGTTATGAGTTTGAGAACAGCGAGAATAGTATCTACGTTCTGGTGGATACCGGAGAAAATGACCGTCTGAGCGATGCTCAAAAAGTGGCACTACAAGACCTTATGGATTCCATTTACGCAACTTATCCCAACGTAAAAACAATCATGGAGTAAAAGGAGGGAGACAATGGAGGACTCAACAATAATCCGGGCGCACATCCCCTGCCCTGACTGCGGTTCAAGCGATGCCATGTGTGAGTATAGCGATGGTCATACCTTCTGCTTCTCCTGCGAGACACACCACCACGGCAACGACACTGAAACCAAAGGAGGCAATAAGACTGTGCGAAACCACGAGGTCATACCATTGGACTCCCTCACTCTCGACTCATTGAGAGCAAGGGGAATAACCCAAGAAACATGCGCCAAGTACGGCTACTACAAGACCCGGATAAACAATGAAATGGCCCAAGTCGCTTGCTATTATTCAGACAGCGGCGAACTCGTGGGCCAGAAAGTTCGCTTTAAGGACAAGCGGTTCTCTGTCCGTGGTGAAGTATCTGACCGATTCTTTGGGCAACACCTTTGGCACGGAGGCGGCAAGAAACTGGTCATCACAGAGGGAGAAATCGACTGTCTAACGGTGTCACAGGTTCAAGGTAACAAGTACCCTGTCGTTTCTATCCCTAACGGTGCGAAATCAGCCAAGAGAATCTTCAAGGCTCAGATGGAATGGCTCAATAGTTTTGAGCAAGTAATTGTCATGTTTGACATGGATGAGCGTGGACGTGAGGCTGTATCGGATGTCGAAGGGATTCTGAAACCGGGAAAACTCTACATCGCTACGTTACCACTGAAAGACCCAAACGAGTGCTTACTTAACGATCAAGCAGATGCAATCGTCAAAGCCATATGGAACGCCAAGGTCTATAAACCGGACGGAATTGTCAATGGTGCAGACCTTTGGAACGTACTGGAGAACGAGGAAGAGGAAGAAGAAGGATACTCTCTCCCTTGGGACATCGACCTCCAGAAGATGACTTTAGGACTCCGCAAAGGCGAACTCGTTGTCCTGACAGCAGGAACCGGAGTCGGCAAGACTACCTTTGTCCGTCAAATTGCTCATAACTTCGGGGTCAAACAGAACCTCAAGGTGGGCATGATGATGCTCGAAGAAAACGTCAAAAGAACTGCCAAAGGTCTCATGAGTATTGAGGCCGGGAAGCGGCTCCACATCAACCGTAAAGCGGTAACTCCCGAAGAGTACAAAGAAGCCTTTGAGAAAACCCTTGGAACTGGAAACTTTATCTTCCACGAACACTTTGGTTCTATCGAAGGTGACAACCTACTGAACAAAATGCGGTACATGGTAGTCGGTGAAGGATGTGACTTTATCATCCTCGACCATGTATCCATTGCGGTCTCCGGGCTTGAAGGAGACAACGAAAGGAAACTCATCGACATTTTGATGACCACTATGCGCTCTCTGGTAGAAGAAACCGGAGTTGGCTTGGTGGTCATTTCTCATCTTAAACGACCCGATGGGCAACAGTCCCATGAGGAAGGTGGCGTGACATCCCTGAGTCAACTCAGAGGTTCCGGGGCTATTGCTCAACTGGCAGACACGGTTATTGGTCTAGAGCGTAACCAACAAGCCGAAGGAAAAGAAAAGAACCTTGTCCGTATACGGCTCCTGAAGTGCCGCTTCACAGGCGAAACCGGTATTGCTGGATACCTTTGGTACAACAAGGAGACTGACCGCTTAGAAGGCGTTGACAAACTTAGTGATTACCTTGAGGAAAACATAGACCTCGGAGATAACGAGGATACACCATTTTAAGGAGGATATTGATTATGGAAAAGATTGAAAACATTGAGGAAATGATGGAGCAACTGGAAGAACTGCTGGCTCCGAAACTGCGGATTAAACTGGAGATTGGCTTCTTAGGTAACGTATCTGGAGCGACAACTGAAATTCCGGTGGAACTATTGATGCAATCCAAGAACCCGAAGGCTCTTATGGCTGAAATTTTGGAAGAAATGCACGTTGGCATTATGCGCCAACTGAAGACCGAATTGAAGAAAGAACTCGCTAAAATGGAGGAATAAACCATGTTGAAACTGCCTGTCGTGAACAAGGGCGTAACCCTTCAAGAAATTCCCGGAGAAATCTCCGTCTTCTTTGAACTCGGTAACTGCAAACAGAAATGCAAAGGCTGTCACAGTCCAATGCTCCAGATTCCTCTCGGTAAAGTCCATTGGACTGACATTGAGGAAATGGCCCACTATGCCGAAACGGAGAAAAGTAGAGGGGCCACCGCTATTGTTCTGATGGGTGGCACAACAAATGGCATAACCTTCATTGACTTAATGAAGACCATTAAGCGGCTCTCAAAGGTACTCCCTGTGGGTATCTACTCCGGGGCCGCTGTTTCTTCTATCACTACATTATCCCTGAAGGCTATCCGCTCCCTCACCTGGCTCAAGGCCGGGGAATACCGGGAGGAACTCGGTGGTCTGAACTCAATGACCACCAACCAAAGATTCTATAAGCGAATCTCTGAGGATGAGTGGTCAGATATTACCGCAGTTTTCCCTAAAGATTAATTGCGGCATATTACAGAGAAATCTCAGAGAAAGGAGTATGTCGGTGCTTAATAAACTCACACCTGACCAAATCAACTCAAAAGTAGCGTTCATTGAGAACTACATCAAGGCCCAAAATGCGGCTGATGGTTCCCTCGTGGATGCTAATGCAAACGTAACGCAAAAAGACATCGCAACGATGGAAACCGAATTATATAAATTCGAGACAATCCAACTGAATCGGGCTATCGTGTGTCATGAGTTGGAGAAGACGTTCGGTAAGGAATTGGCTGACCAGTACCTTGAGGACATCAAGAACCATCTCATTTACATCCACGATGAAACAAGCCTGAAGCCTTATTGCGTGTCTATCTCCATGTATCCCTTCTTATTTGAAGGCACTCGCAACATTGGAGGCACAAGTAAGGCTCCTAAGAACCTTCGCTCTTTCTGCGGTGCGTTCAATAATCTGGTATATCAAGTGGCCTCTGGGTTCGCCGGGGCTGTAGCGACAGTCGAGTTCTTGATGTACTTTGACTACTTTGCTCGAAAATCTTATGGTGCTAACTACCTTGAGACCAACCGCAAGGAAGTAGCCCAAGAACTACAAGGCGTAGTCTACACACTGAACCAACCTGCGGCGGCTCGTGGCAACCAGAGTGTATTCTGGAATATCTCCGTGTTCGATAAGTTCTACTTTGAGAGCCTATTCGGAACATTCTACTTCCCTGATGGAACTCAGCCTGTATGGGATTCATTAGAGAAGTTGCAGGAGTTCTTTATGGATTGGTTCCGGGTAGAGCGCACAAAAGAACTTTTGACTTTCCCGGTAGTGACAGCAGCCATGCTCATAGACCCAGAAGAAAAGAGACCTATGGACACTCGGTTCGAGGCTTATTGTGCCGAACAGATGTCAAAGGGTCTCTCTTTCTTTGTCTATATGAGCGATACTGCGGATTCGCTGGCTTCATGTTGCAGACTCCGCAACGAACTGGCTGACAATGAGTTCTCGTATTCCTTGGGTGCTGGCGGCGTGTCCACTGGTTCCATTCAGGTAATTACCCTGAATCTCAATCGCGCAGAACAGCGGTACATACGCTCTCAGTTGTACCCGGAGGACAAATTACGTCCTATCATTGAGCGCATCCATAAGTACCTCGTGGCTCATCGCAACATTCAAAAGAAACACCTTGAGGCCGGACTGCTCCCTGTCTATAAAGCAGGGTACATCAATATTGATAAGCAGTTCTGCACTATCGGAATTAACGGTGCTGTTGAGGCCGCTGAGTTCTACCGTGTGAGACCTAGCGACAACGAAGAGTATAAGAACTTTATTGGCAAACGCCTCAAACTCATCTACCAGATGAACAAGGAAGCCTATAAGACCTATGGGTTCCGCTTCAACACTGAATTTGTCCCGGCTGAATCCTTGGGAGTAAAGAACGCTAAGTGGGACAAAGAGGATGGCCTGAAGGTAAAACGTGATTGTTACAACTCCTACTTCTACGCTGTGGAAGACCCGACTGTGTCCATTCTGGAGAAGATGGCTCTGCATGGCAAGGAGTTCACACAGTACCTCGATGGCGGCTCTGCGCTTCACTTGAACCTTGAGCAACTACCTACCGTTCCTGCGGCTATCGGCTTGATGAGAGCGGCGGCTAGACTTGGGGTGAACTATTGGACATTCAACACGCTCTCAACTATCTGCGATGCGTGTGACATTATCGACCCTCGGACTCTCTCGAAGTGTCCTAAGTGTGGGAAGAGTGACCACTTGGATTATGCAACTCGTGTCATTGGCTACCTGAAGCGAGTCTCTTGTTTCTCGTCCGGTAGACAGAAAGAACACAGTAAACGACACTATGCCATTATTGGCGCAAAACGTAAGGAGGATTATGAAATATGAAAAAGTTACTGGCTTATAAAACCATTGAGCAAATCGAGGATGTCCTGAAGCGTGGAGATGAAAAGTGCGCTAAATACCTTGAGACCATTGAGAACGCAGTCAAGGCTATCGTGCTGTTTCCTTTCCGTGTGGAAGTGAAAATCATCAAAATCCGTCTAACCCTGACCGACAAGTATCTGGAAGGTAAGGCCAAGACCTGCGAGGCTATCTTAAAGAAACTCTCCTACGAACGTAAGAAAGTAGCCAAGGAGCAAATCGAGGCTCGCAAAATGCTGAAAGACCTGAGAAGTAAATACAACTATTAAGGAGATGAACCAACGTGCTAATCTTTGACTTAGAATCTAATGGCCTCTTGGATACATTGAGTCGTATCCATTGTATGGTCATCTCGGACGGTGTGAGTAGAACCCGGTATCGACCGGAAGATGTGGACGATGGTGTATACCGCCTGTTCAAAGCGATTGAAAATAATGAACCTATCTGCGGTCATAACATCATCGACTTTGACATCCCGGCGATTCAGAAGGTGTTCCCTTGGTTCATCATCCCTCGCAACAAACGTCATCTTGTGGTTGACACGTTGGTTCTCTCCCGGCTTATCTACTCGAACATAAATGATATTGATGCTGGACTCATGCGTTCAGGGAAACTACCGGGGAAACTATTCGGGAGTCACTCCTTGAAGGCTTGGGGTTATCGCTTGGGAGAATTAAAGGGAACCTACGCTGAAGACACCGAAGATGCTTGGGCCGTATTCAGCGAGGAAATGCTGGACTACAATGACCAAGACGTTGTAGTAACTGAGAAACTCTACAATAAATTAATAAGCAAAGAATATTCGACCGTTGCAATCCAACTGGAACATGAAGCCCAATGGCTGATGTCCCAACAGGAGCGCAACGGTTTTCCTTTTGATGAAGCAAAGGCAAGAGAACTGGAGGTTACTCTGCGTAGTCGAGCCGCTATCCTTGATGCTCAACTTCGCAAGGCTGTTCCTCCTATTCCTGACAAAATCTTTATTCCTAAGAAAGACAACAAGGCCAGAGGTTACAAGGCTGGAGTTCCGGTGCAAAAGTACAAAGACTTCAACCCAAACTCTCGCCAGCAAATCGAATGGATTATCACTAAGCACTTCGGGTATGTCCCGGATAATGAAGAGTTATTCGATGATGAAGGCCGCACTCGCTTAAAAATTGATGATGTGACCTTCGGATACCTGAAGAACGATGAGGCCGCTCCAAAAGAAGTCCGGGAACTCTCGGCTATCTTCGAGGAGTACCTTATGGTGTCCAAGCGTCTCGGACAGTTGGCTGATGGAAAGCAAGCATGGCTCGGTTGTATAGGCGAAGATGGCAACATTCACGGCTCCGTGAATCCCAATGGTGCTGTGACCGGACGTGCTACTCACAGTCAACCGAACGTGGCCCAAGTACCAAAAGTAGGCTCTCCATATGGGAAAGAGTGCCGGGAACTCTTCCGGGTTCCTAGAGGCTGGACACAGGCTGGTATAGATGCAAGCGGTCTGGAACTACGCTGTCTCGCTCACTTCCTGTTCCCTTATGACAATGGGCATTATGCAGACACGGTAGTCAATGGTGACGTTCACACGTTGAACCAACAGGCCGCAGGGCTACCCACGAGGGACAACGCAAAGACCTTCATTTATGCGTTCCTCTATGGGGCCGGGGATGCCAAGATTGGAAAGATTGTCGGAGGCGATGCAAAAGATGGCAAGCGACTCAAGAGGGAGTTCCTCAAGAAAACCCCGGCAATCGCTGAACTCAAGAAGGCCATTGAGAACGCTCTGATTGCAGAGTCACATCGTGGTCAAATCAAAAAGTGGAAACGCAGATACCTAAAAGGTCTTGATGGTCGCATCCTGCATGTGCGCTCCCTCCACTCTGCTCTTAATCTCCTACTGCAATCCGCAGGTGCGCTTATCTGCAAGAAATGGATTGTTCGCTTGGAGGAACGCTTGGTGGAACGCGGGCTGACTCATGGATGGGACGGAGACTTTGCGTATCTCGCTTGGGTACATGATGAGGTTCAAGTGGCTTGCCGCACTAAAGAAATCGCTGAGATTGTTGTGGCTGAAGCACAGGAGGCTATGCGTGATGCTCAAGCGTTCTTTAAGTTCCGTACTCAATTAGATACCGAAGGAAAAATTGGGTATAACTGGAGTGATTGCCATTAAGAAATGTAAAGGATGTGGAAAGGAATTACCACTAACTGAATATGGTAGAAATTCTCAAGGTAGACAAGGCTACCATAGTCGATGTCGTACTTGTAGAAAATCAGAGTCATATAAACGCCTCTACGGAATCTCGTTGGAAGATGCCCAACGTATCTTAGATTCCCAAGGAGGCGTTTGTGCTTTATGTGGTTATCCATTGGATTTAACAGTAGGCAACGACAGGAACGCTTGTGTTGACCACTGTCACAGTACAGGAAAGATTCGAGGGATACTCTGCCGTTCCTGTAATGGTGCTATTGGAAAACTAGGCGATTCTGTTGAAGCCATGCAAAAGGTCATCAACTACTTACAAGGAGGAATTTGATTATGAAAACAAGTGTATGCCGTGAGATTATCGTGGAGTTCATCCACACCATGAAAGACAAGAAAGGTTTTGTTACTGTGAATCAACATGAAGTAGCCAATGCGTTTGGTCTAAACTCTGGTTCCATTAGCCGTGTCCTGAAAAGCCTTATCGAAGAAGGCAAGATTGTCAAGGTCGTTCCTCATAGTTCTGGAAGACCTGCTGTATATCGGGTGGTCGCATGAAAGTAGAGTTAATTCACCTAACACCAAATGCTCTTGCGTTATGTGCAGGAGCGATGAGTAAGTGTTATGACAAAAACGTGTCCCCTGCCTCTGTTGTGAAATACGGAGTGCAGTCGGGACACTTTTCAGTTTTAGAACATGCCCACGCTACATTCGATATTGAGTGTTCACTTGCTGTCCTTGGGCAACTCACTAGACATAGACATCTCTCATTTACCGTTAAGTCCTCAAGAGGAGCGATGTCTCACTATCCCGGTGATTATGACTGTCCTCGAAGTATCCAGTCTCATCCTTCTGCCACGAAGCACATTGAGCAGACTTTCCAAATTTATAAAGACCTCATCCAGAGTGGAGTTCCAACTGAGGATGCGGCCTATCTTCTTCCTAAAGGAACCATTACAAAACTGCGTGTCACTGGAAATCTCCGGGCATGGCTTGAGTACCTCCCGAAACGGCTATGTTTGAGAGCGATGCCTGAACACCGTGAGGTTGCTAATGAAATCAAAAGGTTACTGGCCTTTGAACTGCCTGAAGTATTTGCAAATGTAACTACTCCTTGTGACACCTGCAAGGAAACTAAATGTGAATTTTAAGGAGGAATCGTCATGGCTGAAAAATGGTATGAACGTGTAGCAAAACAATTCGGGGCCGAAGTGAACGCTGAGATGGAAACCACAATCACTGAGGGCTTATCTCGCAACAAGGCTCTATATGGTGCTAGATACTGCCCTTGTAAACTACAACGTACTCCTGACAATATCTGCCCTTGCAAAGAGTTCCGTGAAGAGGGCCATTGTCATTGTGGCCTGTTCGTATAAGGAGTGATTGTATGAACTTCAAGCCGCAACTGGCTCTTGACTTATCAAAGGTCAAAGTAGCGAAATTGGTATGGCCTATGTTTGTCTCCCAGAAGGTAGATGGTGTCTGGTGCTGTGCTATCAAAGAGAACGACATTGTGACCACATATAGCCGAACCGGGGAAGTCTTTTCTTCCATGAGACACATTGAGACTGAACTGTCGAAAATCCTCCAGAACCGTGAAGGAATTGTATTTGAGGCCGCTGTGTATAGCAATACAATTCCTCAGTCCGTTGTCTCTGGGTGGGTACGAGATACCAAGAATCAACACTTGGAACTTCATGCCTCCTGCCATACCCTATTAAACCTTGACAACTTCAATGTTCCATTCAAGACTTCTTGGATTGAACTGAGAAAACGTATTGAGAGCGGTGTGGTTGAACGCCGCATCGCTACCTTTGTCATGCAGACTCTTGTGTACTCCATTGAGGAGGCCCAGAAGTATGCTAACCTTATCATCCAACATGGAGGCGAAGGTGCTGTTCTAAGGAACCCTCGTGCCGTATATCAACCGGGAAAACGAAATGCAGACATCATCAAAATTAAGAAAGGTGTCTCCTTCGACCTCAAGGTCATTGGTGTCTATGAAGGCAAAGGGAAATACAAGGGAACCCTCGGTGGTCTCGTATGTTGCTGGAAGGATGACAGGACTATCGAAATCTCAGGTATGACCGATGCCCAGAGACACGCTTGGTGGAGCAATCCTGAAGAAATCATTGGGAAGGTCGTACAGGTGGATGCGATGTGCGAATCCTCAAAGGGACTTCTGAGAGAGCCTCGCTTCAAAGGCATCCGATTAGATAAGACGGAAGGAGACTTCTAATATGAACGAATACTTGAAAGTGCTTCATGCGCTTTATATAAACCCTCGCCATTTACAAAGCGACTTCGCAAGATATAACGCCAAGATTATCGCAGAGGCCGCTTCTCGTGGGCATATCACTTGTCTACTGGCTGGAATCGCTACGAACAAATGGTATCTCACAATCAAAGGGGCTGAGACCTTGAATGAAGCGGGGTGGATGGACTAATGAAACATCCACTCATTTTGCTTTTTGATGCCGATATGATTCTCTTTGAGTCCTGCGCCGCTGTAGAGACAGAGATTCAATGGGAAGATGACCTTTGGACTTTACACTCAGATGCCGCAGATGCCAAGGCTAAAGTAGATGACCGCATCTCCTCCATCACTGACAAGGTATTGACCAAGCTCGGTCATGAAGGAGCCTATGAGATTCTCATGTGCTTCACCGATGATAACAACTTCAGAAAAACCATCCTACCTTCTTACAAGGCTAACCGTATCGGAAAACGCAAGCCTGTCTGTTACCGTGGGGTCAAAGAGTGGGTCTTTGAGAACTACACTACCTATCAACGGCCTAACCTTGAGGCTGACGATTGTATTGGCATCCTGGCTACCTTGAAACCAAATACACTCATCATCTCCGGTGATAAGGATTTTAAGAGCGTTCCCGGTCGATTCTTCAACTACCGCAAGGACGAACTCTATGAAATCTCTGAGGATGAGGCTAACTATTGGCATATGTTCCAGACCCTCATCGGAGATACCGCTGACAACTACTCAGGGTGTCCCGGTATTGGCGAAAAGACTGCCCAGAAGATTCTCGCTGAAGGATGCTCTTGGGAGACTGTTGTTGCTCAATTCACGAAGAAAGGACTCACTGAGCATGATGCCTTGACACAGGCACGAGTAGCCCGGATTCTTCGCAAAGAGGATTATGACTTCAAGAATAAGGCGGTGAAGTTATGGGAGCCAAAGCGGTAGAAGTAACCCTTCTCGACAGACAACTCGCTCCCGATGAGGTTCTCCACGTCTCCACCGCTATCTACAGTCATATGACAATGATGGGGGCCAAGGGTCATCCTTTGGCTCCTTTTGTGTCTTTTGGGAATATCCATCGAACCTTAGAGACCGCTAACCGTAGCGGCTATCTGGATGTCTATGTTCTTGGTGAGAGAATTATCGGAGTCATTATGTATGACTTTGGGAACCTTTGGTGGGCCAATGGAGCCTGCTTGAAAGAAATGATTGTCTTCACCGTAGACCCGGACTTCGTTGGGTTCGGGAGGATTGCTCTGGAACGGCTTGAGGAACTCGCTGTGGAGCATGACTGCGTTCTCATCGAGACCGCAGGTGCGCTTGCTGAAGATAAGAAACTCATGGAAAACCTTTACACCAAGAAAGGTGGCTACCAAGTTACCTACCCTACATTCGTGAGGATAGTGAGTTAATTGAGGCATATATAATCAGGTTCCTAATTGCGGCATATCCCAGAGAAGGACAGAAAGGGTGATGTATCTGGAGGATGAACTGAAGATTCCTATTATATCTCAGGGACTCTTAGAGTACCTAGAGACCTCTTTTGGTATAGACACTTTACTAACTCAGAAAGCAAAGAACAATGATGAACACATGGGTTATATCAAAGGTGTCCGTGAGGTCTTAGGGAGACTAAGGGCTATCCATGAGAGCCAAAACGAACAGGGGGATTGAGAATGTGTTGGAAAGTTAGTATGCCCTCAATTCCGAAGGTAGAGACAACTGCTAGAGAACTCGTTCCTCAAACTGAGTCTAAGGCTCCTGACTCTCCTATCTTCGGAGACAGTAATGACTCGTTCCTTAACATCGTTAAGAAGCGAGGCACTCAAGCCTTGAAGATTGATGCCAAGAACACTGACAAGCAATCATCCGGGTATTCCCCGATTAATTACTAAATGAGAGGTGATGTTGTAGATGGGTGGAGTTTTAGGATGGGTCGGTGGTCTATTCGCCGCAAAGAAAGCGGCTGATGCTATAAAACCTAACATTAAACAGGAAACACCTGCAACTCCAGCGGTAGCCGCTCCGAACCCCGATGTTCAACAGGAGACCGGAGTTGACACCACTGGTGAAGCAATCAAACGTAAAGCCAAAGGTAAAAAAGGGCTTATGATTCAGCCAACCAACACAACTGGTGGAGGTTCTGTCGGTGGAACCGGGTTGAATATCTAGGCGGTGTAGTCCATGAGTGATACCAAACAAAAACGCTCAGAGACCGCACAGTCCTTATATAAGCGCATGGAAACCGAACGTGCGCCTTACATCCGAAGGGCCGAAGAGTGTGCTAAGTATACTATCCCCTCACTGTTTCCTCAACAGTCCGACAATGCAAATACGGACTTTGCTACTCCCTATCAATCCGTAGGGTCTCGCGGAGTCAATAACTTAGGCTCCAAATTGATGCTGGCTCTGCTCCCTCCGAACTCCCCATTCTTCAGGCTCACTCCGGGCCAAGGAGCAAAGGAAAACCTTGAGACCATGCAAGATGTCAAGGAGAAAGTCGAACAAGCCTTGATGCTATTGGAGCAGAAAATCACTCGGTATATCGAGACGCATCAAATCCGTGTGACTGTCGCAGAGGCTCTCAAAGTTCTCGTAGTGACAGGTAATGCTCTCCTATTCCTGCCTCCGAAAGAAGGCGGTATGAAACTCTACAAGTTGAACTCCTACGTTCTCCAAAGAGATGCCTTGGGTAATGTGATTCAACTGGTCACTGTAGACAAGATTGCTTATGCCGCTCTACCGGATGATGTTAAGTCCATGATTGATAAGTCTGGACAGCAAAAGAAACCTGAAGACACCGTTGAGATTTACACTCACGCTTATCTCGAAGATGGACAATTCGTGTCTTATCAAGAGGTCGCAGGTGAAGTTATTCCCGGTACTGAGCAGACATTCCCCAAAGATAAAACTCCGTGGATTCCTATTCGGATGTTCAAAGTGGATGGCGAATCGTATGGTCGTGGGTTTGTAGAAGAGTACCTTGGAGACCTCCGCTCACTTGAAGGTCTCTCGAAGGCCATAGTCGAACTTGCGGCTATAGCAGCCAATATCATTTTCCTTGTGAATCCTAATGGCGTGACTAGGGTTCAAAAGGTAGCCAAAGCGAAACCCGGAGAATTTGTGTCCGGTAGACCAGATGATATTCACGCACTACAACTTGAGAAATATGCTGACCTTCAGGTCGCAGAGAAAACAGCGAGCGGAATTGAGGCTCGCCTTTCTTATGCCTTCATGCTGAACTCCGCTGTCCAAAGACAAGGAGAGCGTGTTACTGCTGAAGAGATTCGCTATGTTGCTGGGGAACTTGAGGATACCCTTGGAGGCATCTACTCAATCCTGAGTCAAGAACTCCAACTCCCTCTTGTCCGTAGACTACTGGCTCAATTACAAAGCATGGGTGAAATCCCTGATTTACCGGAAGGTGTCGTTGAGCCTACTATCACAACTGGTCTGGAAGCCTTGGGCCGTGGACACGACTTGAATAAATTGGCTACGTTCCTTGACTTCACCGCTAAGTTACCAGAGGCTTCTCAGCGGCTCAAGATGGATACCCTGCTGACTATGGTAGCAACTGCACTCAACCTTGACACAACGAACCTCGTCAAGAGCGATGAGGAAATCCAACAAGAGATGATGCAGATGCAACAAATGGAACTCCTAAAGCAAGCAACTCCAAATCTTGCTAAAGGGTTCGCTGATGCTCAACTTCAAGGTCAAAATCAAGGAGGTAAATAACTATGGCTGATGTTGAAAACATCTACGGTGACAATGCCATTGTAGGCAACAAAGAAGATGCTGAAAAGGCTCTTGAAGGTCGTGACGTACAGATTACCACGACCAATACCCAGACCGTCAACTTGAAAACCGAGGACGGAGATGGGACTGTAAAAACCGATGATACTCCAAAAGATGACACCAAAGATGGTGACAATAAACAACCCGACACTGAGGTAACTCCTGAGAAACAACTGGAGACTGACATCAAAACTCAGATTCAGGCTGAAGAAGATGCCAAGAAAGACCTTGCGGCTAAAGGCGTGGACTTCAATGCTATTGCCGCAGAGTATGAAGCCAATGGAACCCTGAGTGCTGACACTCTGTCTAAACTGGAAAAGGCTGGATACCCAAAGTCTGTAGTCGATGCGTATATCGCAGGTATGGAAGCGACTGCCGCACGATTCGAGGCACAGGTCTATGAGTACGCTGGCGGTAAAGAAGCGTTCCAGCAGATGACTCAGTTCGTACAAGGACTCGGTAATGAGTATGTCAATGCGTTCAACCGTGTCATTGAAACTGGAGACCTGACACAAATCCGCATCGCTATCCAAGGGTTCAAAGCCCAGATGACCGCTAAGTACGGTACAGCGAACCGGACTATCATGGGTAAAGGCAACACAACCACTGGTGTCCAAGGGTTCACCTCTCGTGAAGAAATGGTAAAAGCGATGAGTGACCCTCGCTACTTGCGTGACCCCGGTTATACCAGAGAAGTCCAAGAGAAAACCATGAAGTCAACCTTCATGCGCTAATTCAATAGCCCTCCTTGGGATGGCCCTGACTCAAACGAGTCGGGGTCTTTTCTTTTATCCACATAACAAAAATTTTGAGAAAAGAAAGGATGATTAATTAATGGCAGATGTAATTGTTGCTCAACCCGGTAAAGTTGAAGGTGGTACTGATTTACTCCAAATGTATCTGAAGGTGTTCGCAGGTGAGGTCATTACGGCCTTTGAGCGTTCCTCGGTTACTTTGGGAAGACACATGGTAAGAACTATTGAGGCAGGAAAATCCGCGCAGTTCCCGATATTTGGTCGTGCGAAAGCGGCTTATCTGAAACCGGGGAAATCTCTGGATGACCTTCGCGAGAACATTCCTCACAACGAACGGACTATTCAGATTGATGGTCTGTTGACTTCCTCGCAGATGATTGCAGACATTGACGAGGCTATGAAACACTACGATGTTCGCGGTGAATACTCTCGCCAAATGGGTGAGGCTCTGGCCCTTGCCGCTGATGGCGCAGTTTTGGCAGAAGCCGCTAAGTTGGTAGTAGCCAACAAAGAGAACATCACTGGCCTTGGTAAAGGTGAACTGGTAACTCGTAACCTTGCTACGGCTGACTTCGGCATCACTGAGGCGATGGGTAAAGCCATTGTCAACATGCTCTTGGAAATCAAAGCCAAGATGTCCAAGAACCGTGTTCCTGCGGCTGAACGCTATGTATACATGAAGCCTGAAGGGACTAACGCATTGGTCGCTTCTTTAGTGGCTATCAACCGAGACTTCGGTGCTGTGGCTACTATCACTGAAGCCAATGTACTGCGTGTGGCTGGCTTCGACATCATTGAGTGTCCTCACTTGACCGATGGTGGAGCCGCTGTGAATGAAGGTCTATTACAGGGTGATGGACACGTCTTTCCAGACACCTACAAAGATTCTTGCATGTTCATCGCTATGCACAGAACCGCTGTAGGCACTGTGAAACTGCGTGACCTTGCTCTGGAACAGGCCCGTAGAGCCGAATACCAAGCAGATATGCTTGTGGCTAAGTACGCTATGGGTCATGGTGGTCTTCGTCCTGAAGCCGCCTTTATGGGTATTGTAACCCACTCCTAATCTAAGATAGGGGAATCTTCTGGTATTCCAGAGGGTTCCCCTATTTTTTACTATTTTGACACGAAAGGAGGAGTTCTGGTGATTCTGACTCCTGTTACTGAATTGGATGCTGTAAATGAAATCATCGGGGCCATTGGTGAATCCCCGGTAAACTCTATCGAAAACCCGACAAACGTGGATGTCATTAATGCAATCCGCTTATTGAACCTCACGAATCGCCAAGTACAAGCCAAAGGATGGTCTTTCAATATCATTGAGAGTTACACTCTGAACCCAGATATATTCACTAAGAAAATCCGATGGATGGATAACTTCCTATTTATTAGAGGTACTGATGGTACTCGGTATGTAAAGCGTGGGGATTATCTCTACGACTTCGATAATCAGACCGATACCTTTGAAAATAATATTGAAGTTGAATGTATCCTATTGGTTCCCTTCGAGGACATGCCAGAACCAATGAAACAATATATCACAGCGAAGGCCGCTAGGGAGTTCCAAGTGCGTTATCTCGGTGACTCCGCTCTGACTGAAGAGTTGGCTCGGTACGAGATGGAAGCATGGCGAGACCTTCAGGAGTACGAGTTGGAACTGAACAATTTCAATATGCTGGACATGACAGGAGTTCAGCAGTTACGGAGGCGATAAGTTATGGGCCTGTACTCACAGACCATTAAGAATCTCGTCTCCGGTATTAGCCAACAGCCTCCTATTCTACGACTCCCGGAACAGTTGGAATACCAAGAGAACGGTATGTCCACGGAAGCCAGCGGTCTCCAGAAACGTCCTCCCACCATTCACATCGCCTCCCTTCTATCTTCTGCAATTGCTCCTGGAGTAAAACCATTGGTGCATCTTATCAACCGGGATGAATATGAGCAGTACGTTGTCTTATTCAACGGTTCTGAGGTTCACGTCTGGGATGCCAAAGGAAATAAAAAGACAGTCAACTATGCAACAGGAGCGCAAGGCTATATCACTACTACGAACCCACGGAGAAAACTCAAGGCTATCACAGTAGCAGACTATACGTTCATTGTAAACATTGACAAGATAACTGCCATGACTTCTGAGGTTACTCCGAATGTGTGGGCCACTCAAGGAGCCTTAATAAATGTCAAACAGGGTCAATATGGACGAAAGTATGAAATCATCGTCAATGGGACTTCTGTCGCTACCTTTACGACTCCCGATGGTTCTCAATCCGCTCATAGTACACAGATTGACACCAACTACATCGCTACGCAGTTGAAGACAGGTCTCACCACGGCTGGCTACACAGTTACCCAAGGTGAGGGCTGGCTTTATTTTTATAAGGCTGGCGTGACTATTTCAACCTTAGAGACAAAGGATGGCTTCAATAATAACGCTATGATTGGGATTCTGAAGACCGTCCAAAAGTTCTCCAATTTACCGGCACAGGCTCCCGATGGGTTCATTGTGGAAGTCCTCGGAGAACCCGGAAGTGGTGCTGATGATTACTATGTGAAATACGATGCGGTAGATAAAGTATGGAAAGAGACTGCAAAACCGGGAATACAATGTACTTTTGATGCCTCCACCATGCCGTTTGTATTGGTTCGCGAAGCCGACTATACGTTCACTTTGAAACCTGCTGATTGGGTCAAACGGAAGACCGGGGATGATGACTCAAACCCTCTCCCTTCCTTCATTGGACAGAAGATTAATGACCTATTCTTCTTCAGGAACCGCTTGGGCTTCATCGCTGGAGAGAATGTTATCTTGTCGAAGGCCGGGGAGTTCTTTCAGTTCTGGATGAGTTCCGCTGTGGAACTTCAGGATACAGACCCGATTGACTTGGCAGTTAGTCACAATACTGTCTCCATTTTGTATCACGCTGTTCCCTTCGCAGAGGAACTCTTGCTATTCTCCGCTCAGACTCAGTTCGTCCTCCGAGCCGAAGGTATTTTAAGTCCTAAGAACGCTCGACTTGACCAAGTGACTGAATTTGGCTGTAATACCTATACTCGTCCTGTAGGCGCAGGTCGAAGGGTTTACTTTCCGGCTGAAAGAGCGCAATATACCTCAATTAAAGAGTTTTATGCGGTTCAGGATGTAACCAACGTGAAGAACGCACAGGACATCACAAGTCATGTACCTTCGTATATTCCAAATGGTGTTTATCGGCTAATCTCCTCGACCATTGAGAATATCCTGCTGATTCTAACCGAAGGGGCTGAAGACAAAATTTATGTCTATAAGTACCTCTTTGTAGATGAGCAACGGATTCAGGCTTCATGGTCTCATTGGACATTCAACGGTGGAAAGATTCTGGGAGGCGGCTTCATCGGCTCTCAGTTGTACCTTGTGATTCAAAGAGATTCAGGGCTGTTCCTTGAAAAGATGTCCTTTACCTACAACACAAAGGATTATGACGATGAGCCTTATCGTGTCTTTCTTGACCGCAAAGCAATTGCCGCTCCTATCCCGGCCCAGAACTATGACAGTGTAAATGACATGACCACGTTCGACTTCAAGAATGTCTATGGCGGCTCTGTTGCGGCTGGAACCTATGGTCTCGTCACTCCAGATGGTCTATTCCGTTCCTACAGTTCCTCAGAGATGACTAATGGAACCGTAAAGTTGCAAGGTAACTGGACAGGCCAAAAGATGACTGTGGGCCAGTTATATAACTGGAAATTCTCATTTTCGGAAATCATGCTGAAGCAACAGGATGACCGAGGGACAAGAGCAGATACTGAAGGCCGACTCCAACTGCGGAACTTCTGGGTCAACTATGTGGAATCTGGGTACTTCAAGGCCACTGTGGAACACTTCGACAAGCAGACATTCACTTATGAAATGACTGCTCGTATCCTTGGCTCTGGTAGGAACTATCTAAACAGAATGCCTTCGGAGACAGGAATATTCAAGTTCCCGGTACAATCCTTGAGCGCAAACTGCCGAATTTCCATTGAAAGTACCTATCCTACCCCAGTGTCCATCATTGGCGCAGGATGGGAAGGAAATTACTACAGGAGGTCTCAGCGATTATGATTAAGGTCGTTCCTGCAACGATTGCTCATATCTTCGAGTTTGCAGATAATGCTCGAAGAATTGACATTGAGGAGGTTGAGGTAGCGAGTGGAAAATCCTTCGACTCGCATCTCCCCTCCCTTCTTTTATCCATCAACAAGGTACAGGCGGTCATTGAGGATGAGACCGGAGAAGTCCTTGGGATTGGTGGAATTGAACCTACAAGAAATCTGACAGTAGGTGCTATATGGCTCTTGATGACAAACGCTGTTGAGAGCCGCAAGATTGAGTTCCTCCGGTTCTCCCGGAGATACCTGAAGACCCTCTTGGCAGAATACGAGTGCCTTATTAATGTAGTCTACAACAAGAACAAATTGCATGTCTCTTGGCTCAACTGGCTAGGGGCTGAATGGGTCGAACAGAACGAACTCTTTTCCATGTTCATTATCACAAGAAAGAGGTGAACGCCTAATGTGTTGGTGGGCTTCTGTCGCACAGGCAGGGCTTAGTATTGCAGGGTCTGTCATGAACTATCAAGCACAGGCCCAAGCGGCACAGGCGCAGGGAGAGGCTATGGCTCAACAGGCCACCTATGCTATTCAATCCATGAACCGTGAATTTGCAAATTATGAAATTGAGCGCAGGGATGCCTTCGATGCGGCTGTCCAAGAGATTACTAAGACACGTCTTAATGCGATGCAACTCAATTCTCAGGTAGAAGCGGCTGTTGCTGAAGAGATGGCTGGTGGTGGACGTACAGCAGACCGGATTATGCGTAGCGTACACGCTGATGAAGCGCGGTCTGTCGCATCCATCCAAGACAACTACCAGAGAAAATCCAATGAAATCGACTTGAATAAAGAGACTACCCTTCTGTCCACTAAGAACTATATCTCAGGGCTGAAGCCACCTTCGGCTCCAAGCAAACTCGGTCTGTTCTTAGATGTGGCCTCGGCAGGTGTCAATGCTTATACCTCCGGTACTATGGCGAAGAACGATGCGCTGTCTAAGGGTTACAAATGGGACTTCTGGAAAGGGGTAGTGAGATAAATGAGAAAGGAGGATAAGGCACATGGCGAGTAACGTAGCATCCGCTTTAGGTACTCAGCGGCAGTTCTCGGCGATGCCACAAAATACTTATGAACAGAGACTTACTTCGCTCCCTGCTCATGTTGGTGTTACGGCTCCTGCTTCTAATGATGGTGTACTACTTGCACGGTCGTTAGGAGTCTTAGGGGATTCCCTTATGGCATTGGGTGTCGCTAAAGAGAAAGATAGAGAGAAAGTTGATACCGCCGCAACTGAACGCCTTCTCAAAGGAGTATCCGAAGAAGACTTAAAGAAACTAAAGGCTATTGACCTATTAAACACCTACGGTCACTTTGAACTGGCAGATAGTCCCTATGCTATCAACTTAATTGAGAAGTGGCGTGGTAAATATTTTGGTTCTAAAACTCTCGCTGAGTATAGTGAATTAGTAGCACAAGAAGGCAGGGCCAAGACCTCTGAGGAAGAGGCCGCTCGGTTCTCTAAGTTCTACAACGAGAAATTACCGGAGTACCTGAAGGAGACATCCCATGAGCAAGCCTTCCGTGAGGGCTTCTTCGATAACTTCCATGTTGACTTATTGAGTCAAGTCAAGGCTCAGATTGCCGACTACTCGAAAGACCTACGCGCTGTCCGCGATGGCACAATTCAGGCAGACTTCGGACAGTTGGCTCAGAATAGCCTAAACCTTACATCAGAGGAACTCACAGCGAAGGCCCAAGAGTTGTTCCGTGGGGCTGCTGTGACAAAGATGACTCGTGAAGAACGTATGGCTCTCGCTAAGACATTTTTGAATAATGTCGCTGTCTTCTCTGCATCGCCAGATAAGGTTAAGGCGTTATCTAGTATTGAGTTATTCACCGGGGATGATGGGAACCCCGTTCTTTTGGGTTCTAAGGTTGATAATTCGGAAGCCATACAAAACGCTATTATCTCTGCTCGTAGAATGAACGATGAATATGTCTTCAAGAAACGAATAGAGATGCAGAAGTTAAAACCAGATGAGATTTTACCTTGGATGCAGGAGTTAAAGAAAAACGACCCGGAAATGTACCACATTCTCGCTCCAGAGTCTGAGCAGGTGTACCATAACGCTGTAGTCCTTCAGAAACAAGAAGAGGCTCGTAAGGCTAAAGCATTGGCTAAACAGGCCGCTATGAATCAAAAAAGGTATATTTGGAGAGCGCAGTTCAACGCTCATATGAATAATCAAGCAACTGACGGAAGGTATCCTGTTGCACAATCTCTTAGCGGTCTACCAGACGCTTATTTTGTAGACGAGAACGGAAATACCGTTAAGTCTCCTTGGACTCCCGAAGAGGCATACGACCTATTTAAAGAAAACATGATGGAACTCTATATGAAGGATATATCCCCGCAAGAAAAGGCAAAGACCGCCATGCAGGTACTTAGATTCGGGCCGGGAGAATCCTATGTTAAGGCATTGAAAGGACAAATTCAAGGAGCCTTGGATACTGCTAGTACACACACTATCGTTCAGGATATGGATGTAGGTAGTGTCCGTAGTGCCTTGGAGATGTACGAGGCTGACAGTGGAACTTTTGGTCGTATCTTCGGGCCTGAGATTACCGCTTCAATTCAGACCATTAGAAGTCTCCGGGACTTAGGGAAAAGTACAGACGATGCCTTGACAATCTTTGTGCAGGGCCGTGAGGCTCTTAAAGACCCTACCTTGAAGGAGCAATATGAAACAAACTACAAGAACAGAAAGCCTTCTTCAGTGGATATAACAGATATGAGTGGTAGTACCGCCTCTGTCCCAATTACGGAAGATTCCATCTTGAACTCTCATATTCACACTATGGCTCTGTACCTCCAAGGTGCAGGGTATCCGATTGAGACTGCGATGGAGATTGCTAGTGGTAAAGCCAAGGAAAACTATTGGGCCTACAATAACCATGTATTTCCGAAGGCTTGGTTCTCTGGTCTCAATGTGGATGACAAAGCCGCTACCGCTTCTGCCTTCATGGATAACCAGAGACAGGCATTGGCAAGTTACAGCGGAGTTGATGCGTCCCATATCTTCGCTATTTATAACCCTTATACTGACCGTATAGAAATCAAAGGTAACGGAGTATCCGCAACGTATGACCGTGAGTTATTCACGAACCAAGCGAACCAGTTTGCCTATGACAGTGTTCAGAGAGCGAAGAATACTCCTATATTCCAAGGAGACTACAAAATTGAGGCTCCTAAAGGAGAAACTCATGAGCCGACTTGGTGGGATAAAACCAAGGAGTTCTTCCACGTCCCTTGGTAATTGCGGCATATTACAGAGAAAGGAGGTAATACCTTGGATAACAAGGAGTATATAAAACAGTGGTTAGCCAGTAAAGGGCTTAATAATTCCCAGATTGCAGGTATCATGGGGAATCTTGCTGGCGAATCCGGGTATAGCAACACAATTCATGAAGGTCATGTCCAAAAGTCATTCGATGTAAATGACAGAGTTGGCTATGGTATCGCTCAATGGACAGACCCCGGAAGAAAACAAGGATTGAAGAACTACGCTGATTCCAAAGGAACTGACGTGTCCGACCTTGATACTCAATTAGAATACATGATGTCTGAAATTGACCCAGACCTATTGAATAGAATGGGAAACTCTTCACCGGAACAGGCAGTCAATATGTTTCTAAGGGAATTTGAAAGACCGCAAGACCCAGATGCCACATATGCGTTTCGAGTAAAAGCGGGGTACGATGCCATTGGCTCTGACCCTGCTTCTTTCTTTTTCAGAACTGGTCAAGGTGCTTATGGTGTCCCGGAGAATACTCCGAACCCGGAAGACCCTGCTCCACCGCCTTCCTTTTGGCAAGAATCTAAAGACAAGTTTCTTGATTCCTTTTACGACAAAGGGACTATCTCAGTCGTTCGTTCAGGGTGGGCCGCTCTGGAGTCAATGGCCTCTACTGGTCATTGGACTGTTCCTGGCTTTAGCAATTACACTCCTTCTAAAGAGGAAGTTGACTTCGTAAATAAGATGCTCCCAAATGACTACTCCGCTCAGAAGTTCGTCCTCATGAACGCTATGTCCTCTGACCATCTCAATCGGCTTGTCGCTATGAAACGAGAGGACTTGGAAAGAGCATACAGGGTCTCAAATTACGGCTATGGCCTGTCTTCACTGGCAACCGTGGCAGGTGCTTTACTTGACCCTTGGCTTCTAGTCCCGGTGTTAGGTCAAGAGGCTTTTGTCGCAAAAAGTCTAGGTAGATTAGGTGCGATGGGAATGCGTCTATCACAGGCGAAGATGATTCGTTATGGAGAACTAGCGGCTCAAAATATGGGTATCATGGGTTTTGACCGCTTTTTAGCGGAACGCTATGGTGGATACCAACCGCACTATGCAGGGGCCATGCTGATAGGTGGTATCGCTGGTGTTGCTACAGGTGTCCTAAAAGACCTCGCTCGTAGAGGCATAGAGAACGATGCAGTCCGTGTACTTGATGGGGCGATAGATAACATGGAATCCCATGCAATCGCAAATTCCCTTGATGCTCCCCTACCCAGCGAAGTGAGGGCCAACGCTAGAGCAATTCTTGGTAAATATCAAGACAGCGACTTCATTAAGAGTATCGTTAAGGAAGGCTCTGAGGCCGCTGAACTAATGAAAACAGGCCGTATCTTCGTGATGGGTAAAGAGGAGGCCAAGAAAGCCGCACAGGAACTGGGAATCACTCTGAGCGATGACTTCAAAGCCTTCGACATCAAAGGTACTGGCATCTCGGTACTTGCTAAAGAACACGTCACACCGGAGACCTTAGACGGTCTTGTGGCGCATGAAATTGGTGTCCATGAGGGTCTTCAAGCGTTCCTTGGGGATTCCGGTTATAAGACTGTCATGGATGAAGTAATGAAACGTGTTAATAATCCTCAGACAAAAGAATGGAAATTGGCTGTGAAAACCGGGGGCGGCCCGGAGGAAATCTTAGGCCACTGGATTGAGCAGGCTCCGAAAAACGATAAGGTATTCAATATTATCAAAGGCAAGGTTGATGCTCAGTTGAGAAAACTTGGTGTCAAATCCTCGGTATCCGATGAGGAACTCCGGGATATTGTCCAAAGAAGTATTCAACACCAAATCTACAAAGAGAGTCCTATTCATATCAATCCCGATGGTTCAATGTTAGTCCACGGTATCCGCTATTCACAGAACAACATCTTCAACGTCAATACTTGGGCCAAATGGTTCGATGATACAGGGGCCAGCGTGGGAAAGGCTCAGAAAGACCTCCCTTGGTTCATCCCTAAGTCAGTCGGTAAGAGCCTTGAGGCTGATTGGTTCTGGAAGACTCCTTATGGTGTCCTTGTTAACTCCAAGACAAACTCCGGGGCTAAACTGGCTGAACTCCTTGGACATGACTACCGGATGCGGCCTCGTACTGCTCCCTCTGCTCTCCCGGCTGAGAAACAAGCAGAACACCTATCGAACCGCTGGAACTCTATGTATAGCGACTACATGGACATCCGCACTAAGTACCTATTGGAAACTGTATTATCCCACGGCTTGCCTACTCCCCAAAGGATGCGGCAGTTCGACAAGGACGTTATGGAGTGCTTCAATGCGAGATACGCAGGGAATACCGCAGGTATCACTCGGACATCTTGGGAACCTGCTGTGGAACAGGCCGCAAGCAAGGTTAAGGAAATCATGGAGGATATGTGGTCTCATGCCCAGATGCCTTCCGAACGTCTTGGTGGTGTCCGTGGTAAAGGCAGTCTGGTAGACCCTCGCCTCGATGCGGTAGACCATGAGTTCTATCGTGTTACCGATGAAGACCGCCTGACTCAACTTGTGGGTAAATACTTCAAGACTCAGGAGGAGGCTGTTGACTTCTTCGCTGACTACGCTCGTCAATTCGTGAAACGTGATGTGGTTCGGGCTAAACTGGAACGTGCCGAGAACATCCGGTATGAGGATGCTATGAACGTTTGGAAGAAAGCAGGTTCTAAAGGCGAGGCTCCTGAGAAAATCGCAATCACTGAAGACATGGTTGACGATTGGATTGAGAAGGAATCCGTGAATTGGGCCAAAGGTCAAATTGACCGTGAGGTCTCTCAGTTGACCTTCACAGGAAGCGGTCGCTATGGCGATGATACCGCAACATTTCTCCGGGAGAGATTCCCGATGGATACCTCTGGAGAAATATCTGCTCCTTGGGGTGGAACCTTCTGCTATGACAGAGACCTGCGCTTAACTTCCATTGACAGGATTCTCCCGAAGATGATTAAGCGAACCGCAGGTGAAATCGCTATCCACAATACCCTTGGTGATGCAGTTGAGAGAGCCAAAATTCTCGACAAGTTTGTTCAAGAGTTAGGCCATGCCGAACGCAAACCGGGAGGCATCTCCCCTGCTCAACGGAAACTCGAAGAAGAGGCCGCTCATGCTCTCATCGACAGAATCAGAGGAGTCCGTGGATACGGAACCGATAAGACCGTAAAGGATGCCTTCAGCGACTTTGTGCGTACTAAGGCTTATGGCGATGTCGGTGGTAATATGGCGTCCGCTCAGTTGGGAGAACTAGGTGGTGCGATGTCCTATGTAGGAGGTCGTATCCTAATGAGTGCTATCCCGGAAATCTCAAGCGTATACCGGAAGATTATGCTTGGCACTCAGAAGCAACAACTTGTCGAAGAGGTAGCCAAGAGAGCCTTCGGGGAAGACTTGATGAACCGTGTCTGGACGAACTCTGCATCCTATGAGTCTCGCTCCTTCCGTGAGGTCTCAGAGTTAGGAAGTAAGATGGCTCTGGCGGCTGACAAAGTAAATGAGGTCGCTAAGTTCGTAGGGAAACTCACTTCGACTGTGAACCGTCTCCCCTACCTAACTGACCGGATGATTAATGAGGCTCGTATCTGGACTGTCTTGGATTCTGTAGATTGGGCCAATGGTGCTAAGTTCGGCACTATCATTAAACCTCGAAATCCATTCTCAGAGTGGAACCTAAAGGCTGTTGGTATCAACAGTAGAGCGGCTACAGATGCCTTGAAGAATGACATCAAGAAATACATCGGAAACGGTGTGGCTAATGATGTCCAGTGGATTAAAGACAATCCGGTGACATATTTCCAATGGAAAATGCTCGTAGACAACAATGCTATGAGAGCCTTCCAACAGCAGACCGTGGGTAACATGAGTATGCTCAAGGAGGCCAACTGGTTCACTCGGATGTTCTTCCAGTTCAAGGACTTCACCTTCCGGGCTATCAACGGTCAAACCATGAGGGCCATGACAAGCCGACAGGCTGATGATGTATTGGCGGCTCTATTCTCTATGGGAACAAACATGATGGCCTATGCAGGGTTGACTTATGGTAGAGCATGGGCTAGGTTCCCAGAGGATAAGACCAAGCGTGAACAGTACCTCAAGGAGCAACTCGCTCCGTGGAGACTCGCTGTAGCGGCCTTCTCTCGTGGTGCTATCACAGGGTCTATTCCGGGCTTCTTTACGGATGCCTACGAGATTGCTACAGGAACCCCGATGTTCCGTACTACCGTAGATAACACAGTATCTTCTAATCAAAAGCAAACGCAATCCTCTTGGAACACTAACAAGAAGGAGTGGTTAGGAAACGTAGCATACAACGCTACACGCCAATTACCTGCCGCTCAGACCATCAATAAGTCCATTCAGTTCCCGGTAGCGGCCTACCATCTGGCTACTCATCAAGGCTCCAAACAAGATATTCAGGATGTCGTAAACGGCCTACCACTCAATGGATGGCTCGGTATGATGTACCTGACCGGAGAACTTAAAGACCACTCCAAGTTGCCGGATAAGCCTCCCAAGAAGGCGGCTCCAACCGGAGGAAATATCTTGGACAAACTAATGAAGTAGAGACCTGCGATTCCGTGGGTCTCTTTCTTATTTCTTAAAGAAAGGTGAGTGATATTTTGGCTAGTGAACGTAAGACTATTGTGACTTACAAAGGTACTGGCTCACAGAAGGTCTTTGCGTTTCCTTTTGATTACTTGAGGAAGTCCTTCATCAAAGTAATGATTGACGGAAACCCTTTGACCTATGGGACTGACTACACGGTGTCTGATAAGCAACTAACCTTCACAAATGCTCCTGTACTGAACGCTATTATAGTCATCTACAGGGAAACCGCTACTGACCGTCTGGTGGCATGGGAGGATGCTTCTGTCCTTCGTGCTGGAGACCTGACGTTGTTTGAGGTTCAGTTGCTCCATATTGCAGAGGAAACCAAAGACAAGGTTCAGGAGGCAGGATTGGCTCTGGATGACCTTGACGGTAAATGGGATGCTCGTCTGAAAGTCCTGAAGAATCTCCTTGACCCTGTAGACAATCTGGATGCTGTCAATAAGCGATACTTTGAGTCTACTCAGGCAGGGTACATTCAGGCTTCTCAGGCCAAGGTTGACCAAGCGACTGCTCAAGCGAACTTCGCTCAGTCTAAGGCCAATGATGCCTCTGCGAGTGCTTCTGCGGCTCGTACTTCGGAACTCAATGCGAAAGCCTCTGAGACTGCCGCTAAGACCTCAGAGACCAATGCCAAGGCTTC
>NZ_FQZD01000042.1 GCF_900141835.1 Propionispora hippei DSM 15287
AGGAGGCAAAGAAAAGAAATGGCAAAGAAGAAGTTTGAAAGAAATAAACCGCACGTAAACATAGGCACGATCGGTCACGTTGACCATGGCAAGACGTCGCTGACGGCAGCAATTACGCTGACCTTATCGAAGGCAGGCGGCGCCGAATTCATGGCGTATGACATGATCGACAAAGCACCGGAAGAAAGAGAACGCGGCATTACGATCAATACGGCACACGTAGAATATGAAACAGAAAAACGCCACTATGCGCACGTAGACTGCCCGGGCCATGCTGACTATGTAAAGAACATGATCACCGGCGCAGCGCAGATGGACGGAGCGATCCTGGTAGTAAGTGCAGCTGACGGCCCGATGCCGCAGACTCGCGAACACATTCTGCTGTCCCGTCAGGTAGGCGTACCGGCGATGGTCGTATTCCTGAACAAGGCTGACCTGGTAGACGACGCTGAATTGATGGAACTGGTAGAAATGGAAGTACGTGAACTGTTGTCCAGCTATGAATTCCCTGGCGACGACATTCCTGTAATCAGCGGTTCGGCAGTAAAAGCTCTGGACTGCGGCTGCGCAAAACGCGAATGCCAATGGTGCGGCAAAATCATGGAATTGATGGACGCTGTAGACGAATACATCCCGACGCCGGAACGTGCAACCAACAAACCGTTCCTGATGCCTGTGGAAGACGTGTTCACCATCACTGGCCGTGGTACGGTAGCAACGGGCCGTGTAGAACGTGGCGAAATCAAAGTCAGTGACACGGTAGAAATCGTAGGGATGACGGACAAAGCTAAATCGACGGTAGTAACCGGCGTAGAAATGTTCCGTAAACTGCTGGATTCGGCAGTAGCTGGCGACAACATCGGCGCTCTGCTGCGCGGCGTGGAAAGAAAAGACATTGAACGCGGCCAGGTATTGGCTAAACCGGGTTCGATTAAACCGCATACGAAATTCAAAGCAGAAGTATATGTACTGTCGAAAGAAGAAGGCGGCCGTCACACACCGTTCTTTACGAACTACCGTCCGCAGTTCTACTTCCGTACGACTGACGTAACGGGTGTAGTAAACCTGCCGGAAGGTGTGGAAATGGTAATGCCTGGCGACAACATCCAAATGTCGATCGAGTTGATTACTCCGATCGCAATGGAAGAAGGACTGCGCTTCGCGATTCGTGAAGGCGGCCGTACGGTTGGCGCCGGTGTCGTAACTGCTATCGACGCATAAGACGAAGAAAAAGGCTGTTTTACAGCCTGGTGTAAGGGCGACCTATAAGGGCGCCCTTATATCAGGAATAAATACAAAGTTCCTAGGCGATGACGTGGGAGGTTGCCCGCGTAGTTTGCGGGGAAATTTTCACGGAGAATGTCCGTTCAATGAAACCGGGCGATAAGGAGGAAATAGTAATGGCTAAACAACAAAAAATCAGAATTCGCCTCAAGGCGTATGATCATAAGGCATTGGATCAGAGCGCGGCAAGAATTGTTGATACTGCAAAAAGAACCGGTGCGTCCGTATCCGGTCCCATACCACTTCCCACGGAGAAAAATATTTTCACTATTTTGCGTTCACCCCATGTCAATAAAGATTCGCGTGAGCAATTTGAAATGCGTACGCATAAGCGCTTAATTGACATCGTAGAGCCGACTTCGAAGACTGTAGACGCTTTGATGCGCCTCGACCTTCCGGCTGGTGTGGATATCGAAATTAAGCTGTAGAGGAGGTGGCAAACATGGCTAAAGGACTTTTAGGAAAAAAATTAGGTATGACTCAAATTTTTACTCCGGAAGGCAAAGTTGTTCCGGTAACTGTGCTGGAAGCAGGACAAACCGTTGTGCTTCAAAACAGAACTGTTGAAAACGACGGCTATAATGCAGTGCAACTGGGCTATGGCGCTGTTAAAGATAAAAAGGTTACCAGGCCGCTGAAGGGGCATTTTGCCAAAGCCGGTGCAAAACCGGTTAAATTTATCCGCGAAGTAAGACTTCCTGCTGCTTCGGAATATACAGTAGGTCAGTTTATCGGTGCCGACGTGTTTAGCGCAGGTGAGCTGGTAGACGTAACCGGCACAGCAAAAGGCAAGGGATTTGCCGGCGGTATTAAACGCCATAACTTTAGACGCGGTCCTATGGCTCACGGTTCCAAATCGCACCGTGAACCTGGTTCAATCGGTCCCCGGATGAGCGGCGGCGGCGGTAAGGTATTCAAAGGTAAAAAGCTTCCCGGCCAGATGGGCGGACAGAAGGTAACCGTACAGCGTTTAAGTGTGGTAAGAGTGGACAATGAACGCAACCTGATTTTGATCAAAGGTGCCGTTCCCGGACCTAAAGGAAGTTATGTTGTGATCAGAAATACCGTAAAACCTTCAAAATAAAATTTAGGGTTCGGTGGTTTGCGGGCGTCAGGCCTGCGGATTCCGGGCCTCGAACCACGAAAGGAGGATGTGCTATATGCCGAAAGTAGCAGTATATAATATCGCCGGTCAACAGACTGGTGAAATAGAGTTAAATGAAAATGTTTTTGGCGTGGAAGTAAATGAAGCTGTTTTGCACCAAGCTGTGGTTATGCAACTTGCCAGTCAGCGTTTGGGCACAGCTGCTACAAAGACTAGAGGAATGGTACGCGGCGGCGGTAGAAAACCGTGGAAACAAAAGGGTACAGGCCGGGCTCGTGCCGGCAGCACCCGTTCCCCGATTTGGGTAGGCGGCGGTACCACGTTTGGCCCGCAACCCCGTTCTTACGCTTTTAGAATGCCTCGTAAACAACGTCGTCTGGCCATCAAGTGTGCACTCAGTGCAAAAGTGAAAGCCGAAGAACTGGTTGTTGTTGAAGCCATTGATTTTGCACAGCCTAAGACAAAAGACGTTGTGAAATTGCTGAACGATTTTAAAGCGACTGACAGCAAGGCGCTGATTGTTACCGGCGAAGCGCTGGAGAACGTAGAAAAATCGTCCCGCAACATTCGCGGAGTCAAAGCCATTGCTTCCACCGGAATCAATGTATATGATCTTCTCCACCATGACAAAGTGCTCATCACGAAAGATGCAGTTAATCGCATCGAGGAGGTGCTGGCATAATGGCAAACGCACGCGATATTCTAATCCGTCCGTACATTACGGAAAAATCGACCGCTTTAATGGCAGAAGACAGATATACCTTTATTGTACCGTTAAAGTCCAATAAAGTGGAAATCCGTCAGGCTGTAGAAGAGGTATTCAAGGTAAAGGTACTTGCTATCAATACCATCCGCGTTCCGGGTAAAACCAAACGGATGGGCAAAACGGCAGGCAAACGTCCTGACTATAAAAAAGCAATCGTAAAACTGGCTCCTGGCGAGCGTATCGAATTCTTTGAAGGTGTATAACCTAAAAACTGTAAAAAAGGAGGGGCAAACATGGCAGTAAAAAGTTTCAAACCCTATGCTCCGGGTAGAAGGTTTATGACTGTGGCTAATTTCGAAGAAATTACCACTGATAAACCAGAGCGTTCTCTTGTGGAACGACTGCAAAAACATGCCGGGCGTAATCAGCAAGGCCGTCTGACAGTAAGACATCAAGGCGGCGGCCATAAGCGCCTGTATAGAATAATCGATTTTAAACGTAATAAAGACGGCATTCCGGCAACTGTAGCAACAATTGAGTACGATCCGAACCGTTCGGCCCGTATTGCACTACTTAACTATGCCGACGGTGAAAAACGTTATATCCTGGCTCCCAACGGGCTAAAAGTCGGAGATAAAGTGATGAGCGGCCCGGAAGCCGACATCAAAGTAGGCAATGCGCTTCCTTTGAAGAATATTCCGGTCGGTACTCAGATTCACAATATCGAGATGAAAATCGGCAAAGGCGGCCAAATGGTCCGTTCGGCCGGCGCATCGGCTCAATTGATGGCAAAGGAAGGCAACCATGCGCTGCTTCGCTTACCGTCCGGTGAGTTAAGAAAAGTTCATGTAAACTGCAAAGCTACCATTGGCCAGGTTGGCAATTTGGAGCATGAAAATATTACGATCGGTAAAGCCGGACGCTCGCGCTGGCTTGGCATTCGCCCGGCAAACCGCGGCGTAGCGATGAACCCGATTGACCATCCGCATGGCGGTGGCGAAGGTCGTTCGCCTGTGGGCCGCAAACATCCTGTTACTCCTTGGGGTAAACATGCTATGGGTGCTAAGACCCGCAGAAAGAAATCGTCCGATAAGCTCATCGTTAAGAGACGGACAAAATAGGTAGAGAAGGGAGGACAATTGAGTGTCGAGATCCACAAAAAAAGGACCTTATGTCCATGAAAGCCTGCTGAAAAAGGTTGACGCTTTGAATGAAAAAAGTGACAAAAAGGTTGTTAAAACTTGGTCACGCAGCTCCACCATTCTTCCTAGTTTTGTCGGACATACAATAGCGGTTCATGACGGACGGAAACATGTTCCGGTATATGTCACGGAAGATATGGTAGGCCATAAACTGGGTGAGTTTGCACCTACCCGTACGTTTAAAGGCCATGGTGACAACGAAAGATCAACATCGCTTAGATAATTGGAAGCTTGTTTAGTTAAAGAGTTGCCGAAAGGGGGCTAACACATGGAAGCGAAGGCAATTGCCAGATATATTCGCATTTCACCGCGTAAAATCCGTATTGTAATGGATTTGATTCGTGGTAAAAACATTGGTGAAGCATTGGCTATATTGAAATACACGCCGAAAGTCGGTGCCGACGTAATCGAAAAAGTACTGACTTCCGCTGTGGCAAATGCGGAGCATAACTTTGATATGAATTCGGATAAACTGTATGTTTCTGCTGCATACGTAGATCAAGGTCCTACTTTAAAACGTATTCATCCGAGATCTCGTGGGCAAGCTTTTAAAATTTTAAAGCGCAGCAGCCACGTGACAGTAGTTGTAAAAGAGAGATAACCGGCGAAGGAGGGAAACTAAGTGGGTCAAAAAGTTAATCCGCATGGACTTAGAATCGGTGTTATCAAGACTTGGGACGCCAAATGGTATGCCGACAAAGACTATGCAAAAAACTTGCATGAAGATATAAAAATTCGTGAATACCTGAAAGAAAAAGCGTTTGCTGCTGGCATATCCCAGATTCTTATAGAACGTGCGGCTAACCGCGTTAAAGTGACCATTCACACTGCAAAACCAGGTATGGTGATTGGCCGTGGCGGCGCCGGGATCGAGGAGCTTAAAAAAGGCTTAAGAAAGCTGACTGACAAACAAATCGATCTTAACATCGCAGAAATTAAACAACCGGAATTGGACGCTACTCTGGTAGCTGAAAATATCGCATCACAGCTGGAAAGACGTATTGCTTTCCGCCGTGCTATGAAACAGTCGGTAACCCGAACCATGCGTCTTGGCGCTAAAGGGATTAAAGTGATGGTTGGCGGACGCTTAGGCGGCGCTGAAATCGCCCGCAGCGAAAGCTACCGTGAAGGAAGCATTCCACTGCATACATTGAGAGCCGATATTGACTATGGCACTGCTGAAGCTCATACTACTTACGGCCGCATCGGTGTAAAAGTTTGGATCTATAAAGGCGAAGTTTTGCCTGAAGTGAAGAAGACCGCTGCCGCTGTTGAAGGGAGCGTTGAGTAATGCTTTTGCCAAAAAGAGTGAAACATCGCAAACAATTTCGTGGTCGTATGAAGGGTAAAGCCAATCGCGGCAATACCGTCAGCCATGGCGAATTCGGCTTGCAAGCTCTTGAACCGGCCTGGATTACCAACCGGCAAATTGAAGCAGCCCGTATTGCTATGACCCGTTATATCAAACGTGGCGGTAAAGTTTGGATTAAAATATTCCCCGATAAACCGATTACGGCAAAACCGGCTGAAACCCGTATGGGTAGCGGTAAAGGTTCACCGGAATACTGGGTAGCGGTAGTAAAACCCGGCCGTGTTATGTTTGAAATGGACGGCGTAACTGAAGAAGTGGCTAAAGAAGCTATGCGTCTGGCCGCTCATAAACTTCCTATTAAAACGAAGTTCGTTAAACGGGAAGAGGCAGAGGTATCGGCAGAGCAAGAAGTAGGTGGTGAAGTAGATGAAGGCTAATGATATCCGTGAAATGAGTGCGGCTGAACTGACTCAGAAGCTTTCCGGACTTAAAGAGGAATTATTTAACCTGAGATTCCAACTTGCTACCGGTCAATTAGAAAACCCGATGCGGATTCAGGAAGTAAAGAAGACTATAGCCCGCATCAAAACTGTACAACGTGAGCAGGAATTAAAGGCTGGAGAGGCTTAAAGTCCAGTTGTGCACGGACGTTTTCAAATAATAAGACAGGGTTGTCTTCCAGGAGACAATCGCAAGTAGGACGGAAGGAGGCTGTAAGGACGTGACCGAAAGAAACGAACGCAAAACCCGTATTGGCAAAGTGGTTAGCGATAAGATGGAAAAAACGGTTGTAGTAGCGGTAGAACGCTTGGTACCGCATCCGTTGTATAAAAAAGCTGTGAAAAAGACAGTGAAATTCAAAGCCCATGATGAAAACAACGAAAGCCACACCGGCGACACGGTGGAAATCATGGAAACTCGTCCATTATCGAAAGACAAACGTTGGAGAGTTGTAGAAATTATCGAAAGAGCAAAATAATGTCGATCCGCGGGTGTCCGATACGCGTTACGTGACCCTCGCACCTCGCATTTCGTGAAGGAGGGATAAAGATGATCCAACAACAGACAATCCTCAATGTTGCTGACAATACCGGAGCTAAACAGATCATGTGCATCCGGGTATTAGGCGGTTCTTTCCGCAGATATGCCAATATCGGTGATGTTATTGTTGCAGCAGTTAAAGACGCATCTCCAGGTGGTGTAGTAAAAAAGGGTGATGTAGTGAAAGCTGTCGTTGTGCGCTCCAAAAAAGGCTTGCGCCGTGCCGACGGTTCCTATATTCGCTTTGATGAAAATGCAGCAGTAGTTATAAAAGATGATAAAAGTCCCAGAGGTACCCGTATTTTTGGGCCGGTAGCGAGAGAACTCAGAGAGAAGGACTTTATGAAAATTATCTCGTTGGCACCGGAAGTAATCTAAGTTAGGAGGTGTCCGTAAGTGGCTGAAGTCAATAAATTGCATGTAAAAAAAGGTGACACAGTGGTTGTGTTATCTGGTAAAGATAAAGGTAAAAAAGGAAAAATTATCGAAGCTTTACCGAAGAAGAGCAAAGTTATTGTAGAAGGCGTGAACACTGTGAAACGTCATACAAAACCAAGCCAAAAACTGCCCCAGGGTGGTATTGTGGTTAAAGAAGCTCCTCTTAACTCCTCGAAAGTCATGCTGGTATGCTCCGCATGTGACAAACCTACCCGCATCAAAAAAAGCGCATTGGCGAGCGGAAAATCTGTGCGTGTATGTAAAAAATGCGGCGAGATCATTGATAAAGAGAAATAAATCACGTGGAAAGGAGGTAACTACACATGGCTAGATTAAAAGACAAGTATAAAAACGAAGTAGCTAAAGCGATGATGGAGAAGTTTGGCTACAAAAATGTTATGGAAATCCCTAAGATTGAAAAGGTTGTTCTAAACATGGGCGTAGGCGAAGCCGTAGGTAATCCGAAGGTATTGGATGCAGCAGTGAACGACATGACGATCATCGCCGGACAAAAACCGGTTGTGACTCGGGCAAAAAAATCCATTGCGGCATTTAAAATCCGTGAAGGCATGCCGATCGGTGCCAAAGTAACCCTGCGCGGCGAGCGGATGTATCAGTTTTTGGATAAATTATTGAACGTAGCTCTTCCCCGTGTGCGTGACTTCCGTGGTGTAAGCCCTCGCGCTTTCGACGGACGCGGCAACTATACACTGGGTGTAAAAGAACAGCTGATTTTCCCTGAAATTGAATACGATAAAATTGACAAACTGCGTGGTATGGACATTATTGTTGTCACAACAGCTAACACGGACGAAGAAGCCCGCGAGCTGCTGCGGTTAATGGGGATGCCATTCAGCGCGTAAGAAGGAGGGAAATTTGTGGCTAAAAAGGCGTTAATTGAAAAATGGAAAGCCGAGCCGAAATTCAAAGTTCGTAAATACAACAGATGCAAAGTCTGCGGCCGTCCTCATGGTTACTTGCGTAAATTTGAAATGTGCCGTATTTGTTTTAGAGAATTGAGCTACAAAGGGGCTATTCCAGGGGTAACCAAGGCTAGCTGGTAAACTAGCGGAATAGGAAGGAGGTTATATAATATGGTAATGACCGATCCAATAGCCGATATGCTGACACGTTTACGTAATGCTAATTCGGTTTATCATGATAAAGTGGAAATTCCTGCATCGAAGATTAAACAGGCGGTTGCTGAGATCTTAAAAAGCGAAGGCTTCATTAAGGATTTCGAAGTAATCAAAGACGATAAGCAAGGCGTTTTGCGGGTGAGCTTGAAATATGGTCCGAACCGTGAGAAAGTAATCACCGGTATTAAACGGATTTCCAAGCCGGGACTCAGAGTGTATGCTAAGAGAGATCAATTGCCGCGCGTACTTGGCGGACTTGGCATCGCTATCGTGTCCACGTCGCAGGGAATTATGACTGACAAACAGGCGCGCCGCGATGGACTTGGCGGCGAAGTGCTTGCATACGTTTGGTAATTTTTGCAGTTAGGAGGTGCAGTATATGTCAAGAATTGGGAGAATGCCGATTGCTATTCCGGCAGGCGTAACCCTCAAGATAGATGGCAACCTGGTTACCGTAAAGGGACCTAAAGGCGAATTGAGCCGTGCCATTCACAGTGATATGATTTTGGAACTGGAAAACGACACTCTTCTTGTCAAGAGACCGTCCGATGCTAAAGAACACAGATCTTTGCATGGTTTAACCCGTACCCTGATTGCCAACATGGTAACCGGTGTAACAACTGGTTTTACAAAAACACTGGAAATTGCCGGTGTTGGTTACAGAGCGGCAAAATCCGGTACGAAGCTGGCCTTGACCCTCGGATTTTCACATCCGGTGGAAGTGGAACCGCCGAAAGGCTTGAGCATTGACGTTCCCGCTCCGAACAGAATTATTGTTTCGGGGTCGGATAAAGAAGCGGTAGGCGCGTTAGCCGCTAAGATTCGCGGTTACAGAGAACCGGAACCGTATAAAGGTAAAGGCATTAAGTATGAAGGTGAAGTAATTCGCCGCAAAGTAGGTAAAGCAGGCGGTAAAGGTAAGAAGTAAAATTCTTATATAGAAAGGAGTGAACACCTTGCTTCGTAAAGAAAACAAAAACGAGTCACGCCAAAAGCGGCATCGTAGAGTTCGTAAACATGTTGTAGGAACTGCGGAAAGACCCCGTCTTAACGTTTTCCGGAGTTTGAGTCATATATACGCTCAGATTATCAACGATCAGACTGGTACAACGCTTGTTTCAGCCAGTACGGTTGACAAAGAAGTGAAGGGCCAAGTGGAATACGGCGGTAACATCGAAGCGGCTAAAGCTGTGGGAGCGGAACTTGCCAAACGGGCGTTAGCTAACGGAATTACCAAAGTCGTATTTGATCGTGGCGGCTATATTTATCACGGCAGAGTGGCTGCATTAGCAGCGGCAGCACGTGAAGCAGGGCTGGAATTTTAGCAGAAGGAGGGACATGAATGGCCAGAATTGAGTACACAGGTCTTGAGTTAAAAGAAAAAGTAGTATTTATCAATCGGGTTGCCAAAGTTGTAAAAGGCGGTCGGCGTTTCTCATTCAGCGCCTTGGTTGTTGTCGGTGACGAGAACGGTCATGTAGGCGCCGGTTTGGGCAAGGCTTCCGAAGTACCTGAAGCAATCAGAAAAGGGATTGAAGATGCTAAGAAGAATCTTATAAAGGTACCCCTGGTTGGCACTACCATTCCGCACGAAATCCTAGGGATCTTTGGTGCAGGCAAAGTGCTGTTAAAACCGGCTGCTGAAGGTACCGGTGTTATTGCCGGCGGTCCTGTACGTGCCGTACTTGAACTTGCAGGTATCCATGACATTCTGACAAAATCGCTGGGTTCGTCCAATGCCAATAACGCAGTACGGGCAACACTGCAGGGCCTAGAGCAACTGAAACGGGCTGAAAGAGTGGCAGAGCTTCGCGGCAAAACGGTTCAGGAACTTTTGGGCTAAGCCTAGAGGAGGAAACAAAATGGCAAAACTCAAAATTACTCTTACCAGAAGCTTAATCGGTCGCCAGGAAGATCAGCGCGCTACTGTAAAAGCTTTAGGTTTGGGTAAAACCAATAGTTCGGTTATCCAAGAAGACAATGCGGTGATTAACGGTATGATCCGTAAAGTCGTACACCTTGTTAGTGTGGAAAAAGTACAAGACTAAATTCGAGAGGAGGGCGCTAACTGTGAAATTACATGAGTTATCTCCTGCGCCTGGTTCAAAAAAAGTGCGTACCCGTGTTGGCCGCGGACTTGGCTCCGGTCTTGGCAAAACTTCCGGTAAAGGTCATAAAGGTCAGAACGCACGTGCTGGCGGCGGTGTCCGTCCGGGTTTTGAAGGCGGCCAGATGCCGATTTATCGCAGACTGCCGAAACGTGGTTTTTACAACAAGTTTGCGAAAGAATATGCAGAAGTGAATATTTCCGAATTAAATCGTTTTGAAAATGGAACTGTCGTTGATCTGACTGCTTTGGTAGAAGCCGGTGTGGTGAAAAAGGTTCTGGACGGTCTTCGCATTTTAGGCAACGGCGAGCTGACCAAATCCCTCACTGTGAAAGCAAATGGCTTCACGAAAACGGCAACAGACAAGATTACGGCTGCTGGCGGAAAAGTCGAGGTGGTATAAGTGCTTTCAGCCCTTTCCAATATACTCAAGATTACTGAGCTAAGACAGAAAGTGTTATTTACGCTGGCTATGTTTCTGGTGTTTAGAGCCGGCACACATATTCCAGTCCCCGGGGTTAATGCCGCGGTTATTGAGCAGATGTTTACCCAGGGAAACCTATTCGGTCTGCTTGATTTATTTTCCGGTGGTGCATTAAGTAAGTTCTCGGTCTTTGCGATGAGTATTACGCCTTATATTAATGCTTCCATTATCATGCAGCTCTTGACGGTAGTAGTGCCGAAATTTGAGCAGTGGGCCAAAGAAGGCGATGAAGGGCGAAAGAAGATTACCCAAATTACCCGTTATGGAACAGTGCTCTTAGGTTTTATTCAAGCTGTAGGCATGGCATACGGGTTAAGAGCCGCAGTTATCAATCCCGGGATTGGATCAATCCTGCTGATAGCTGTGACATTGACTGCCGGAACCACATTCTTGATGTGGCTGGGTGAGCAAATCACCGACAAAGGGATTGGCAATGGTATTTCCCTTATAATTTTTGCTGGTGTGGTTTCAAGAATTCCTGATGGTATTTACGTAATGTACAAATACTTAACTGCGGGAACCATTCAATGGTACAATATCATACTTTTTGCTTTGATTGCTGTGGTTATGATTGTTTTTGTAATTGCCATTCAACAAGGACAGCGTAGAATTCCTGTACAATATGCCAAACGGGTTGTTGGACGCAAAATGTACGGTGGACACTCTACTCACATTCCGCTGAAAGTCAATCAGGCGGGTGTTATTCCAATAATCTTTGCGTCATCCGTGCTCATGTTCCCGGTAACCATTGCCCAGTTTATAAATGTTCCCTGGGTAAAAACCGTGGCAGGCTGGTTTGCGTGGGGTACGCCGCTGCAGACGGCAATCTATGCGCTGCTGATTGTATTCTTCACGTATTTCTATACTGCGGTTACCCTGAATATATCGGATATGGCAGAGAACATGAAAAAACACGGTGGTTTTATTCCAGGCTTGCGTCCGGGGAAACCAACCGCTGACTATTTAGATCGTGTAATGACCAGGATCACCCTTGCTGGCTCAATCTTCCTCGCCATTATCGCCATAGTACCAAATTTTATTGCAGCAATTACCAATATTCAAGGGGTATATTTTGGCGGTACTGCTCTCCTGATTATTGTGGGGGTGGCTCTTGACACAATGAAGCAGATTGAGGCGCTGGTGCTGATGCGCCATTACCAAGGCTTCATGAAGTAAGAGAGGTGTAAAGTCGATGTATATCCTATTGATGGGACCGCCGGGGGCCGGAAAAGGGACCCAGGCGGTACAACTGGTAGAGGAGCTTAAGATTCCTCACATTTCTACCGGCGATATGTTCCGGGCAGCAGTAAAAGAAGGTACCGAGCTGGGCAAACAGGCGAAAGCCTGCATGGATGCCGGACAGCTGGTACCGGATGCGGTGACCATCGGTATTGTCAAGGAACGTCTGGCAAAACCGGATTGCCGTCAGGGTTTTATTTTAGACGGTTTTCCACGTACGCTGGAACAGGCCAATGCGCTTGACAGTACGCTGAAGGATCTGGGAATTGTATTGACCCGTGTGGTAAATATCAATGTTCCAACGGAAGAATTGGTCAGCCGGATTACCGGACGACGGATCTGTAAAAGCTGCGGGGCGACCTATCATATTGCTTTTAATCCGTCCAAGGTAAACGGTTCCTGCGATAAATGCAGCGGTGAATTGTATCAACGTGCCGACGACAGTGAAGACACAGTAACCAATCGCCTGCGTGTTTATACGGACCAGACGGAACCTTTGATTGGTTACTACCGGACTCAAGGGCTGTATTGCGAAATCAACGGATGCCAGGATATCGACAAGGTGCTTGCCGATATTATCAACTGTCTGCGGGGACACTCATCATGATTATCCTTAAATCGGACAGAGAGATCGGCTATTTACGCGATGCCGGTCAGATTGTAGCAGAGACCTTCGTTGAAATCAAAAAGGCCGTAAAACCGGGAGTTACTACCCTGGAACTGGATCAAATCGCCGAAAAATATATCAAAAGCCGTGGCGCGATTCCCGCCTTTAAGGGATATCACGGCTTCCCTGGCAATATCTGTGCTTCGGTAAACGAAGAGGTAGTACATGGAATTCCAGGATTAAGAAAGTTAAAAAGCGGAGATAATGTAAGTATTGACATTGGAGCGGTAATTAATGGATATAATGGAGATGCCGCGATTACGGTACCTGTCGGTGAAGTCGACGCGGAAATGGAGCAGCTACTAAAGGTTACGGAAGAGTCGCTCCATAAAGGGATCGAACAGGCTATAACAGGCAATCGTCTCAGCGACATTTCCCATGCAGTCCAGTCTCATGCCGAAAAGTACGGTTACGGTGTAGTTCGCGATTACGTTGGGCATGGCATTGGACGCAATATGCATGAGGACCCTCAAATTCCCAATTACGGTAGTCCTGGCCACGGACCGCGCTTGAAATCCGGTATGACACTGGCAATAGAACCGATGATCAACATGGGTACTTACGAAGTCAAGGCCCTCGATGATGGCTGGACAGTAGTAACGCTTGATAAAAAACCTTCTGCACATTTCGAACATAGCATTGCCGTTACGGATAACGGACCGGAAATTTTGACCAAGTTATAGGAGGCGCGGCTGTGCTAGACGATAAACAGGTCGTTCTAGGCCAACTAGTAACAAGTATTGCCGGGCGTGATTGTGGCACTGGCTATCTAGTGGTCGCAATTGACAGTTCATCTTACATTCATGTAACGAATGGTCGCAACCATCCGATTGCCAAACCTAAAAAGAAAAACATCCGGCATGTCAAAGTTTTACAGCCTGTTGCTACGGTACTGACGAAGAAACTTGCTGAAGGCGAGACAGTTACTGACGAAGCTGTTCGTCAGGCTATTGCTTGTTTTAGTGAACCGGATATTTTGTGATAAGCGGACGAGGAGGGACAGCTTGTGTCCAAACAAGACGTAATTGAAGTAGAAGGTACGGTCGTTGAGGCTTTACCAAATGCCATGTTTCAGGTTAAACTGGAAAACGGGCATATTGTACTGGCACATGTATCAGGTAAAATCCGCATGAATTTTATCCGGATCTTACCTGGCGATAAAGTAACAGTAGAGCTTACACCGTATGATTTGAAACGCGGACGAATTACTTATCGTTTTAAATAAGATAGGTAAATAAAATTAATTTACAGAGGGTGTTTTAAGTATACAGCACCCGTTGCTGTAGCACTAAAACATACTCAAGGAGGAAGAAGCAAATGAAAGTAAGACCGTCGGTCAAACCCATTTGTGAAAAATGCAAGGTTATTAAACGTCATGGCAATGTCATGGTGATTTGTGAAAATCCTAAGCATAAGCAAAAACAAGGTTAAGGGGGTGCATGTATAGATGGCACGTATTGCCGGAGTAGACTTACCGCGCGATAAGAGAATTGAAATTGCATTAACATATATTTATGGTATCGGACTTACTTTATCTAAAACAATCCTAGCAGCTACGAAAATCAATCCTGATACTCGCACGCGCGATCTTACCGAGGAAGAAGTAGCTCAGTTGCGTGAGGCAATTGACAAGGATTACAGAGTAGAAGGCGACTTGCGCCGTGAAGAACAGCTCAACATTAAACGTTTGATTGAAATCGGTTCTTACCGGGGAAAACGTCACCGTATGGGCTTGCCTGTCCGGGGACAACGTACGAAAACCAACGCCCGCACCCGCAAAGGTCCGAAACGGACTGTTGGCGCGAAACGTAAGAAGTAGTAAAGGAGGGATAAAGAGTGGTTGCTAAAAAAGTCGTAAGACCGAAAAGAAAAGAACGTAAAAATATCGAGCATGGTGTAGCCCACATCCGTTCGACCTTCAATAATACGATCGTTACCATTACCGATACAAAGGGTAATGCGCTTTCCTGGGCTAGTGCAGGTGGCCTTGGTTTCAGAGGTTCGCGTAAAAGCACTCCTTTTGCTGCACAGATGGCAGCCGAAACCGCTGCCAAAGCAGCGATGGAACATGGCTTAAAACAAATCGAAGTATTTGTTAAAGGCCCTGGCGCCGGACGGGAAGCTGCCATCCGGTCGCTGCAGGCTGCCGGACTGGAAGTCAATCTGATTAAAGATTGCACACCGGTTCCCCACAACGGATGCCGTCCGCCTAAACGGAGAAGAGTATAAGGATTTTGGGAGGTGCTGAATAAAGAATGGCTAGATATATAGGACCTGTTTGCAGACAGTGCCGCCGCGAAGGCGTGAAACTGTACTTAAAAGGTGATAGATGTTACAGCGACAAATGCGCGTTCTCCAAACGCAGCTATGCGCCTGGTCAACATGGTCAAGGCCGGAAGAAAGTTTCCGAGTATGGCATCCAGCTGCGTGAAAAGCAAAAGGCACGCCGTACTTACGGTGTGTTGGAAGGTCAGTTCCGCACTTATTTTGACAAAGCGGACCGCCAAAAAGGCATTACCGGTGAAAACTTACTGGTACTGTTAGAAAGAAGACTGGACAACATTGTATACCGTCTGGGTTTTGGCAGCAGCCGCAACCAGGCAAGACAATTAGTTCGTCACGGACACTTTACAGTGAATGGCCACCGGGTGAATATTCCTTCTTATCAGGTAAAAGCCGGCGATGTCATCCAGGTAAAAGAATCCAGCAAGGAATCGCCAATTATGAAAGAAATGGCTGAAGGCATTGCCAGCAAGACCGTTCCGGCCTGGTTGGAACTTTCGGCGGCGGATTTGAGCGGTAAAGTAGTACGCTACCCCAATCGTGAGGAAATTGACATCCCGATTCAGGAACATCTTATCGTCGAGTTATATTCCAGATAACAACTGTAGGTAGTGCGAATTTTAATTTACCCTCAGCCGTGGGTTATAGCGTAACTTCAGCAGTGCGCAAAGAGGAGGGTCTTTTTCGGATGAACGATATCGAAAAACCGAACATCGAGATAGTAGAAATCAGTGAAGACAGTCGTTATGGAAAATTTGTTTGTGAGCCATTAGAACCGGGATACGGAACTACGCTGGGCAACAGCCTGCGCCGTATTCTCCTTTCATCGCTTCATGGGGCAGCGGTTACTTCGGTGAAAATCGAAGGGGTGCTTCACGAATTTTCTACCATTCCCGGCGTGCGGGAAGACGTTACCGACATTATTTTAAACCTCAAAGAACTGTGCATAAAAATGCATACAGACGAGCCAAAAGTTTTACGGGTGGATTTTACCGGTGAAGGTGAGGTTACCGCTGCGGATATCGTTACTGATGCTGACGTGGAAATACTGAATCCGGATATACATTTGGCTACCGTCGATGCCAGCGGTTCACTGAAGATGGAAATCACCGTAGAGCGTGGTCGCGGGTATGTTTCTGCTGATAAGAACAAAAAACCTGAACATGTGATCGGCGTTATTCCCATTGATTCCATTTTTTCGCCTATCCAACGGGTCAATTACAATACTACCGATACACGTGTCGGCAACGTGACGAACTACGACAAGTTGACATTGGAAGTGTGGACCGATGGCAGCATAAGACCCGAAGAAGCAGTAAGCAAAGCTGCGGGGATTATGATAGCTCACCTAAAATTATTCCAGAACATGGCAGGCATTCCGACAGAAGATGAAGGAGCGGAAGGAACCTTTACCGAAGCGCCGCAAGAGGGAGCTTCCAAGACTTTGGAAATGACCATTGAGGATTTGGATCTTTCGGTACGTTCCTACAATTGTTTGAAACGGGCTGGAATTAATACTGTGGCAGAACTGGTTCAAAAGTCGGAAGAGGATATGATGAAAGTTCGTAATCTCGGACGCAAATCAATGGAAGAAGTCAAAAAGAAATTGATTGAACTTGGTCTGGCACTAACCGAAGCTGAAGAGTAGGGGAGGGAAGAATGTGGCTTATAGAAAATTAGGACGTGACTCCAGTGCGCGTAAAGCACTGTTTCGCAGTATTTTAACTTCCTTCTTTGCATATGAGCGTATTGAGACTACCGAAGCAAAAGCTAAAGAAATCAGCGGTTTAGCCGAAAAAATGATCACTTTAGCCAAGCGGGGCGACTTGCATGCCCGCCGTCAGGTGTTATCGTACCTCATGGATGAAGATGTTGTTAGAAAATTGTTTGATACCATCGCACCGAAGTATGCGGAACGTCAGGGCGGATATACCCGCATCATGAAGCTTGGTCCTCGTCGCGGCGATGCTGCACCGATGGCAATTCTCGAATTGGTATAAGAAAAAGACTTGGCTCAGGCCAGGTCTCTTAGGACGCGGGCATAAGCCTTAGTCCGTTCTATTATGATCGGAGAGATCAGGTGAAAAATGAAGGCGACCATTTGGTCGTCTTTGTTTCGCTTCGCGGTGTCGATGTTCGTTTGCTCAATACAGTTAGTTTGAGCAGGCGAGCGCCGAACTCACGAAGATACAGCAGAGGAATTGAATCGCTGAGACTGGGAGAGAGGAATATGCAGGCTTTTATTGCGCTGGAGAATATGGGGCATACCTATACCGATAATGAAGGAAACCGGGTAGACGCCTTAAAAAGTATCAATTTGACCATCGCCAAGGGAGAGTTTGTTGCTGTTATCGGCACGAACGGTTCGGGCAAGTCCACCTTGTCACGTCATGTGAATGCCCTGCTGCAACCCTCTGAGGGTTGTTGTTTTGTTAATGGCATGGATACCCGTCAACCGGAGCAGCTTTGGCAGATCAGGCAGACGGTAGGCATGGTGTTTCAAAACCCCGACAATCAGCTTGTAGCAACGCTGGTGGAGGAGGACGTGGCCTTTGGGCCGGAGAATCTGGGCCTGCCGCCGGTGGAGATTGTCCGGCGGGTAGAGGAGGCCTTGGCTCAGGTTGGCATGACCGAATATCGGCAGCACGGGCCGCACCTGCTGTCGGGCGGTCAGAAACAGCGAATTGCCATTGCCGGCGTGCTGGCCATGCGTCCTAGCTGTCTGGTGCTGGACGAACCGACGGCTATGCTTGATCCACAGGGCCGCAGTGAGGTTCTGGCCACTGTGCACAAGCTGCACCGCGAGGAAGGAATGACGGTGCTCTATATTACGCATTTTATGGAGGAGGCCGTTACGGCTGACCGGATCATTGTCATGCATCAGGGGAGTATCCAGTTGGATGGCAGCCCGGCCGAAGTATTCAGCCAGGTGGCCGTATTGAAAAAAATCGGCCTGGATGTACCGGTCGCGGCGGAAGTAGCCCAACGCCTCAGGGAAAAAGGCTGGAAGCTTCCCGGTGAAATTATTACCAATGAAGCATTGGCGGTGGCATTATGTCCATAGTACTAAATCAGGTCACGCATATTTATATGAAGGGAACTCCCTATGAACGCACAGCTATCGCCGATATCAACCTGGAGATTAAGCCCGGCGAATGCATTGGAATTATCGGCCATACGGGCTCAGGCAAATCGACGCTGCTGCAGCATCTAAACGGCCTTTTGTCACCCACCAGCGGCGACGTGCTGTTAGAAGGCGTGAACCTTAAGGGAAAAGGACCGCAGATCCTGCAGGCCAAGCGAAAAATCGGTATGGTCTTTCAATATCCCGAGCATCAATTGTTTGAAGAAACTATTTTTGACGACATTGCTTTCGGGCCGCGCAATCTGAAATTGAGCGAAGCAGAAGTGGAAAACCGGGTGCGTTCGGCCATGTCGTTTGTCAATATGGATTTTAACAGCTATGCCAAACGTTCGCCTTTTCAATTAAGCGGCGGTCAGATGCGCCGGGTGGCCATTGCCGGCGTCATTGCCATGCAGCCCAGCTATCTGATTCTGGACGAACCTTCGGCCGGTCTGGACCCTAAGGGCCGGAGTGAAATCTTTGCTCATATTAAGCAGCTATACTGGAAAACAGGCCTTACCCTTATCCTGGTCACTCATCATATGGAGGAAATTGCCGAGATGGCTACTCGCCTGATTGTTATGCGAAAGGGGCAGGTGTGCCTGGACGGAACGCCGCGGGACATTTTCACCAAGCAGCGGCAGGCGCTGGTAGAGGCCGGTGCGGAGGTGCCGCCGATTACCGCTTTGCTGCAAAGCCTAAAGAAACGGGGCCTGGCGGTAGAAGATACGGCCATCACCGTACCGGAAGGCATTGAAACGATTGCTGCCGCACTGAGGAGGAACAAACCATGCTGACAGATATTACACTGGGGCAGTATTTCCCCGGTCAGTCGCCGGTGCATCGCCTTGACCCCCGGACGAAAATTATCGCTGTTTTGCTGATTATTTCGGCGATTCTCCTAGCAACTAATTACTCCTGCTATCTTATTTTTCTGCTCTTTATCCTTGTGATCACCTGGGTGTCCGGCATTCCTTCTTTTATGTTGGTGAAGTCGGTCAAGCCACTGTGGATGATTCTGGTTATCACGTTTCTGGTCCATGTTTTTTCCACGCCGGGAAATCCGGTTGCCGCAGTCGGACCGTTTACAGTCACCGGCGAGGGAATCGCGCAGGGCATATTGATGACGGGCCGTCTGATGCTGCTGATCGTGGTATCGTCCCTGCTGACCTTTACTACCTCACCGATCGCCCTGACCGATGCTATCGAACGCCTGTTGAAACCTTTTCAGAAGCTTGGTGTGCCGGCCCACGAACTGGCGATGATGATGACCATTGCCCTGCGGTTTATTCCCACCCTGTTGGATGAAACCGACCGCATTATGAAAGCCCAGTCGGCTCGGGGGGCTGATTTTACCTCCGGTAATCTTGTACAGCGCAGCAAGAATATGATTCCGCTCTTAGTGCCTTTGTTTGTCAGTGCTTTTCGACGGGCCGACGAGCTGGCTACCGCGATGGAAGCCCGCTGCTATCGCGGCGGTAAACAGCGGACCCGGATGAAGGAGCTTGCCTTTACCGGCGGAGACCTGGCGGCCTTTGGTGTTATTATACTTCTCCTGCTTGCAGTAGCCATGCTGCGGTTATACTTTGGCGCCTCGCTGGCAGCGGTTTGAAAGGGAGGACCGGTGTGAGAAAGGATGTCATTTTTAACGAACCGGCGACCGGGGAACGCAATATTAAACTGACAGTTGCCTATGACGGTACTGCCTATCATGGTTTTCAGCGGCAGGCCAATGCCTGCGGCATTCAGGCCATCCTGGAGGAGCGGCTGGCGATACTCTGCAGCCATCCGGTCAAAATAACCGGTGCCGGACGGACCGACAGCGGTGTGCACGCTTACGGGCAGGTAGTTAATTTCTTTACCGGAACCGGCGGCATTCCGACCGAACGGATTCCGGCCGCTATGCAGGGCCTGCTGCCGCCGGACATTGTGATACGGGAAGCCTGCGAGGTTCCGGCCGAATTTCATGCCCGTTACAGTGCGCAGAGCAAAGTTTATGTTTACCATATTTATTGCCAGCCTGTTGCCAATCCGTTCCTTCGTCAGTATAGCTGGCATATCCGGCAGCCGTTGGATCACAGAGCGATGCATCAAGCCACGCAGTTCATTGTGGGAACCCATGACTTTTCCGCCTTCCAGGCGGCCGGCGGTCCGGAACGCAATCCGGTGCGCACCATTCTGGAAGCGGTCTGCCGACCCAAAGGGGAGCTCATTGAGCTTTCCTTTTGGGGAACCGGTTTTTTATACCACATGGTTCGCAATCTGGTCGGAACCCTGGTGGATGTGGGGGCAGGGAAACGCTCACAGGCGGATTTCGCCCGCATTCTGACAGGCAGGGATCGTAATCAGGCGGGGATTACGGCACCGCCCCAGGGACTTTATCTGAAAGAGGTATATTATTAAATGACAGCAAGGGAGCCTCCTTTGCTGTCATTTCGTAATTCCTCACTTTTTGCAATTAAGAACGAACTGCGGATTTTCGGGAAATTACGCAGTTCGTTTATTTTTATTTACCTGCTATTGTCGTCAAACATGCTATGGTTGCCGACAGGTTATCCTTAAATTACGTTTTCTGTATGCAAAACATTTGGCTTTTTTGTTCATGCTGCTTTGATAAGATAAGAACAGACTGAGGAGAGCAGAAAGATTGGATTCAGTTCAAAAGGTGCAATTCGCACAACAATCCTCCTTATATTCTTATTTGTGAAAGGCAGGTAATACTTATGGCGAATGCTCGCAAGCTAGTCGATTATCTGGGCAACCCATTTCTATGTTCTTGTGGCAGGACTCATTCCACGGCTTTGGAAGGCGTTACGGTTGGCGCCAATGCAATGAATGCTTTGCCGGCATACGTAAAGAAATACGGTTTTCGTAAGCTGTTCATTGCCTGTGATGAAATCACCTATGGCATTGCCGGAGAGAAGGTGATGCAAATTCTGCAGGAGGCCGGAATCAAAGCAAAGGCACATATCTTTACGGGAAAACGGTTTATTCCCGATGAGAAGGCTTTGGGCGAATTGATGATTGATGCCGACCGGGAATGTGATTTGGTCGTTGCCGTTGGTACGGGTTCTATTAATGATATGTGCCGCTTCTTCAGCTATCAGATGGGAGTTCCGTACGCCATTGTTGCCACCGCCGCTCCGATGGATGGCTTTGCTTCTTCCGGTGCTGCGCTGATTATCAATAGCATGAAGGTTACGATTCCGGCGCAGACTCCGCTGTTCATTATCGGTGATACCGATGTTCTCTGCGGGGCACCGCCGCGCATGGTTTCGGCAGGCTTGGGCGATTTATTGGGGAAATTCACCTGCCTCAATGACTGGCGTATTTCCAAACTGGTAAATGGTGAATATTATTGTGATGCGATTGTGAATCTGGTGACCGGGTGCATTAAAAATGTATTGTCAAACGCGGATCAGGTGGCTGGCCGTGACCCACAGGTTATTGGCGATATTATGGAGGGGCTGGTCCTCACTGGTGTAGCCATGAGCTTTATTGGTGACTCCCGGCCGGCGGCAGGCAGTGAGCATCATGTGTGCCACTTCTGGGAAACGCTGGAGCTACAGGAGGGGAAGATTCCGGTGCTCCATGGCACCAAAGTTGCTGTAGGGACCGTTATGATTCTGAAAATGACCGAGTTTCTGCGTGAATCCAGACCGGACTTTGCGACAGCGCGCGCCAACGCGAAGCTGTATGATCAGGCGGCATGGGAAGAGAATATTACCAGGATTTACGGCGCATCTGCCAACTCGATTATCGCACTCGAACATGATGCCAGGAAGAACGAGATAGCCGGCCGACTTGCCCGGATTGATGCGATCGAGGAAAATTGGGATGCCATCGTCAAGACAATGGATGACAATATGCCCAGCGCAGCCCGTATGATTGAAATTCTGAAAGGTCTGGATGCGCCTTATGCTCCGGCACAAATTGGGTTTGATTCCGGGCGTCTTTACAATGCGCTGGTATATGCCAAAGAAACACGGGCCCGGTACACGATGCTGTCCATGATAGCCGATCTGGGACTTGCGGAAGTACTTGCGCAAAAAGTTGTCGATTTTGTAAACAGCTAAGGGATTTTAAAACTGTTAACTCAGCATGGCTTGATGGCCGAAGGTATTGCTGCTGCGAGTAAATCTCGTTAATGGCGTACAATGAAACAACGAGGGCGTTTGCCCTCGTTGTTTATATTTTCAACAAATTGTCAGCGCGGCTAAACATATGCCACATCGTTTGGAATAGTTGAAATTACGGAGCCTCGTTTGGCGGCGGCTCCGTAGTGTCAGGCTGTACCGGGTTTTCCGCGGCCTCACGTTGGAGCGAGGCATCTCTGGCAGCGGTGCGAGCCTTCTCCCGTTCACGGCGTAATTTGTTGCGTTTTAGGCTGTGCAGCAGTTTGGGATTGAGAATGCTATTGCCTGTATCCAGTTGGATATCTTCAAATTCCTCGCCGTTGATTTGGGCAACATAGGCAGAAAAAGCTTCACCCACATCGGGGCTGACAGACATACTGAAGGTGGCTGTGCGGGTAAGAAAGGAGGCGCGATATTGAAGTAGTGTGCTGGTCTCCGCACATTGTTCCAGCTCATTCCTCTGAAGAATGATGGAACGCCGGATACCGGGAAGACCGCAGACTGCCAGGATGCGTTGATCGGTAACGACTACGATGCCGGGATAGTGTCCACGGCTTGTGCGAATATTTGCCTCAACGGCGGCAAGTACTGCTTCGCCGGGCAGGAGTAATGACTCAGCATAGCCGCTGGAAAAACGATTCAGCATACCTACCGGTTTACCCTGCACGGCAAGGATTGCTTGATTCACAGTCATGCGAAAGCCCTCATTTCGTTTTGGAATTTTCAGCGATGGTTTCTTTTAGCAAGCGAACAAAATTATGATAGCTCGGATTGACCATTAGCTGTTCTGCGAAATAACGATTGGCAAACACGGTGGATAAATAATTCCACAGGTGAAACGCCTTGGTATTATTCTTGCCGATACAAATCATGAGTACCAGTTTCACCATATTTTTGTCTTTATCCCATTCAACCGGCTGCGGTAAAGCCGCAACAGCCACAAAGGAATCCGACGAAACGGCGGAGATAGGATGTGGTGCGGCTATGCCGTTGCCGAAAAAGGTGCTGCCAAGCTGCTCGCGTTGTAATACAGCATTCTGCAAATCACCGTCTTCGATATGAAAATGCGCTGTTGCACTCTGGCATAAACGACGTATGATAGCTTCTCGGTTTTCTCCGTGACTGATGAAGAATAGATCCTTATAGAAAATCGAGGCGATATCGTCAATATTTTTAAAGCCGTCTACCGCTAGTTTCAGATTGAGATAATCCTGCTGGTTAGGAAAGGCATTGATGTAAAACGCGAGGCCCATGTCATAATAGGCACCCTTTTCCGTCGTCAGAAAAATGTCATACAGATCCAGTTGCGAATCAGACATTTCGGTTGGCGATATAAAAGCCAGCTCGGCAATATCGTTTGACAGCCAGTTGAGCAAGGTTTGACGCAGTAGAATATTCTCGCTCTGCCGCATGGATGAGATGACCAGAATGCGTTTTGTGCCGTCTTCTTTCTGCTTTTGCACCAGCGCACTATACAGATGGATGGCGATAAAGGCAATCTCTTCATCCGATACACGCTTATGGAAGATTTTTTGCAGGTAGGCCGCAAAATAAATGCCTAAATCAAACCCTTGGGGGAAGGCCTGCCGGATATAATCCACGAGATGATTTTTGAGCTGCATATCATATTTAATTCGTACAATCAGCGGTGCGGTGTGTAGTGCCAGCGCAATGCGCAGTTTCAAATTGTTGGTCAGATCAATATCATGGGCCTTATTAATCTCTTTCAGGGCTTCCAGTACCAGATGATCCACCTCTGTGGAGATTACATCTGTACGGCCAAAGTCCCCTTGCCCCTTCATATAAAGTGCGAAATAGTCAATTTCCGCTTCGGGAATACGGATGAAAAACACCTCGGAAATACGCTGGTAAACCTCAGTGGCAATTTCGCATTCAGGCGCCAGGTTTTCAGTGATTTTAAGGTCTGTAGGCGTGATGAAAAAGCAGGATTGCATACGGTGCAGGGCGACATAGATTTGCACAATCGTGTTATTCAGTGTGGCCTCGGTTACCGGATGCTTGAAGGATACAAAGGTTTCTACCAGGATATTCTTGATTCGATCCATGGTGCTGTTATCGCTGTTCCCGGAAAAAATTTCAGTGGCATTGGTGATCACCAGATTCTGATCCAGAATGCACAACCGCTTGTTCACCTCACTGCCGTCGATCATCACCTTATTGGAACTGCGCAAAAGCTCAAGACCATATTTTTCGAGAATCTCCGCTACATACTTCAAATCGTTGAGTAAGGTCGAGTGTGAAACATATATCTGGTTTTCGAGATCATACAGGGACATCGCGCGGTGCTGTTCTAAAAGCAGTAGCAGAATCTGATTGATTCTGCCGTTTTGGTACATGGATGAGGATGTGAACTGCTTATAGTAGAAATCCTTGAATGCGGGGAATGCTGCATCGTCGGTGATGGTGATGCGGCATCCCTTGCGGGGGGCCGCTTGAAATTCTACACAGGATGCAGCTGTGAGTTCATTTTTTATCTGCTTGATATCATTTTGAATGGTGCGCAAGCTGACCTGCTGCTTTTTGGCAAAGTGAGATGCGGTAACCCAGCTTTCGGCATTTTCACAGAGCTCCAAAATAATTTCAAGTTTTCGCAAATTCAACATAAATGTACCCTACTTTCCTATAACAATGAGCAAACCGAGGCTTCAGGCAAACAATAGTTTCATCAGATTACGCTACATCATAGTTAAGTATTATTATATACAGTAAGTATATCATTAAAAGTGTAATCGTTGGATTTGGTTTTTTGCGCACAATGACGAAAACGCAAAAATCGGAATACAGCAAGAATTGCGAAAAATGATTACAAGTTTCTTTGGGTTTATGGAAGGAAAGTGCGTGATTGTGAGCGATGTAAATTTCGGGATTTAACCGCAATATCTTTGTGCAATTCGTTCAGGCAGCCATGATATGATGATAGCGACATAAGCCATGCTACACGAAATAGCCAAGGAAAGGATGATTCGCTGATGAACAGTCCCAAGTTCCGTGTTGTTTTGGTATCACACGGAGAACAGTCCAAGGGTATGCTGAATACGGTTCAGATGCTGCTTGGGCCGCAGAAGAATATAGCTGCTCATAGCCTATATCCCGAGCAATCGGTGACCAATTTGACCGAAAAACTGCAGGATGAGATCGAACAGCATGGCTCTGAAAATATCATTTTTATGAGCGAGCTCATGCATGGCTCTCCGTTTAACGCAGTTGTGTCGTTGACACGTGAGCATCAGATATTCCACATTACGGGAATCAACCTCGCGATGCTCATGACTGCTTTGATGATGCGTGACGGGGAGAATGTAACGGCACAAGATATCTGTGACGCCGCAATTGCAGCGGCAGAGGGAAGTTTTGCAGATGTTGGGAAAATTTTGGAGGACTCGACAGAAGAAGAGGAGGAGGACTAAGGATGAGAAATGTGGTATTGGCTCGCGTAGACGACCGCCTGATTCATGGCGAAGTGGTGACGGCATGGACGCCGACAATGCGAGGTAATCGCATCATGATTGTGGACGACGAGGTTGTACAGGACACCTTCAATGTGCGGGTGGTTAAGGCACTGGCACCGGTCGGCACCAAGGTGATTGTCTATGGTGTTGAAAAGGCGGCGGAAAAGCTGATGGTTCCCGGTGTGGAGGACGAACGGATCATTATCCTGGCCAAGACCCCGATTACCTTCAACCGGTTGGTCAAGGCAGGTGTTCCGCTGAAGGAGGTGAATCTGGGAGGTGCCGGTATCCGCGGCGAGCGGAAGCCATTCATCAACAACGTTGCGCTCAGTCCGGACGAGGTGGTGGCCTGTGAGGAACTCAAGAACGCTGGCGTACGTGTGTACTATCAACTTGTTCCTGAGCAGAGTGTCGTCGAAATTGACGGTGCGCTCAAAAAAGCTAAGGAAAACTTTGGGTTGTAAGAGTTTGTGAGAAAAAAAAGCAAGAAGGAAGGATGAGGAAGCTATGACTTTAATGACGGCAATTCTGTGCGGCATCCTGTACTGGCTGGCCGAAGCCAATCTGCCCTTTGTGGGTTTATGGACATTGCAAAGGCCGTTGGTTTGCGGATTCCTAACCGGTTGGATCCTTGGCGATCCGGTTACCGGTGCTGTCGTTGGCGGCACAATCAATCTGGTGTATTTGGGCTTTATTTCCGCCGGTGGTTCGATGCCTGCAGATATGGCACTGGCCGGTGTTCTGGGTACTGCGTATGCAATCACCGGTCATCTCGATGCAAACACGGCACTGGCGATTGCGGTTCCGCTGGGACTATTGGGTACGATTGTATGGTATTTGCGTATGACCATTGACTCTGTTTTCGTTCACTTGGGTGACCGGTGGGTTGCGGAGGGGAAGTTTAATCGACTATACCTGTCAAATGTCATCCTCCCGCAGATCTTCTCCGCTGTAATATGTGTTATTCCCTGTACACTTGCGGCATACTTCGGTGCAAATTATATTCAGTCCTTCATTGAAATGTGTGCAGGAAAGCCGCTGCAAATCTTCCAGATTATCGGCGGGTTGATGCCTGCACTTGGTATTGCGATTACTCTGCAGTATATCTTCAAAGGTGAGGCGCGCATCTTCCTGTTCCTGGGCTTTATGATTGCTACAGTTTCCGGGCTGACCTTGATTGAGCAGGGTATCCTTGGACTGTTGGGGGCGATCCTCTATATTCAGGTAACTGGTAATATGACTCCGGCGGCGGCATCGGCTGGTGGTGCATCCTCCAAGAACTATGATCCGGACTACGATCCGGACGATGATTGAAGAGAGGTGGGACAGCATGGTTAACAACGAACAGAAGCTAATTCCAAAAAACGCTCTGATCCGAGCCGCCCTGATTTGGGAAACTTGGGTTCAAACCTGCTATAATTATGAACGTATGATGGGTATGGCGTGTGCCCATACATTCCTCCCGGTTGTGAAATATCTGTATCCGAATAATAAAGAAAAGCAGATTGATCTGATGACGCGCCAAATGGAGTTTTTTAACGTCCATCCTGAGTTTGGCTCTTGTATTCTCGGCCTGGCCATTTCACTGGAAGAGGAAAAGGCGATGGGCAAGGATATTCCAAATGAGTTCATCACCAATATAAAAACCTCCTTGATGGGTCCGTTGGCGGGCATAGGCGATACCATCTATCAGGGCGTTCTGATTCCGATATTACTGGCATTGTGTATTGATATTACCCGTTCCGGGGACGGAAATATATGGGGCGCAGTGATTTACGCAGTGGTGATGTTCGCCATTACGTACATTATCTCCGTAGGAAACTTCATGTTTGGCTATCATGCGGGCAGTGATGCCATCATGGATTTCCTCGAGCGCGGCATACTGAATAAGCTGCTCAAGGGTGCTTCGATCATGGGCTGCATGGTTATGGGCGGACTGATCGTAAACTATGTTAAGGTGACCTGCGGTCTGACTGTCGTCACTTCAGGGGCGGAGTTCTCGTTGCAGAAAAGCCTGTTCGACGCGATCTTGCCCCATATTCTGCCGCTGGCCGCTACGATGGGTGTATATGGTTTGCTGCAAAAGAAATGGACCTCGGTCCGAATCATTCTGCTGATGGTTGTAATCGGCGTTGTCGGTGGTTTCTTTAATATATTTGTATAAATAAGCACTTGTGGGGCATCCTGAGGGGAGTTTCATCTTTGAGCGGCTTTCGATGGCGAAAGCCGCTCAAAGACTTGTTGCACTGGGAAGCCTTAACAGGTTTTCCTGTCGGAATCGTATTAAGTTTCCAATTTATAAAAAAGATAGAGCATTCCTGATAAAAAATGCAAATTATCCCTCGATAATCCTTGACTTTACCAGTCAGATTGATTAAAATGTTTTTATGAGATTTATGCCATGTATTCCATTAGCCCCGGAATTCAGGTTCAGAATCTAACCAACCCGTAACTTTTGCAACAAGGAGGGATACTATGAAAACAACATTTATGGCAAACGCAGCCAACGTAGAACGTAAATGGTATGTTGTAGATGCTGAAGGCAAGACTGTAGGTAGATTAGCCGCTGAAGTAGCCAAAATTCTTCGCGGAAAACATAAACCGACTTTTACTCCGCATGTTGATACAGGAGATCATGTCATCATAGTAAACGCAGCTAAGGTAGCGTTTACTGGTAAAAAATTGATCCAAAAAACATATTTCCGTCATTCCGGTTATCCAGGAGGTACTACCTTCACTACTGCCGGAAAAATGCTGGCTGAGAAGCCGGAAAGAGTTCTGGAAATCGCTATTAAAGGCATGCTGCCGAAAAATAGCCTGGGACGTCAAATGTACCGCAAATTGAACGTGTACAAAGGTGCTGATCATCCGCATGCCGCTCAGCAACCGGAAGTACTGGAACTTGATATTAGATAATACCGGAAAGGAGGAACATGAGTATGGCATTAGTTAGCTACTACGGCACAGGCCGCAGAAAAACTTCGGTTGCCAGAGTTCGTCTGGTTCCGGGAGAAGGCAATGTAATTATCAACGGCCGTCCGCTTGTTGAATATTTTGGTTTAAAAACTCTTGAACTGATTGTAAAACAGCCATTAAATCTTACCGAAACGATTGGTAAGTATGATGTATTGGCTAAGGTAGAGGGTGGCGGTCCTTCCGGACAGGCAGGCGCCATTCGCCACGGCATTTCCCGTGCTTTACTTAGAGTGGATCTCGAGTACCGCCCGTCTTTGAAACAGGCCGGCTTCCTGACTCGTGACCCCCGTGAAAAAGAACGCCGCAAATACGGTCTTAAGAAAGCCCGTAAAGCATCGCAGTTCTCGAAACGTTAATTTATTCAAAGCAGGACCCGCATCAACTCTGGTTGGTGCGGGTCTTTTTCTATTTACCGAATAAGTTAAGCTATTATTTTTCAACAATTTGACTGCATAAAGAATACTTAATAAAGTACCAATTGACATTTCCCCAAAAGTGCAGTATAGTAAGCGAGAAAAATAACAGATTTGGAACAGGTGCAATTGCGCTTAATAGAGAAGCCGGTACAAGCCGGCACGGTCCCGCCACTGTAAGGGGAGTCGCTCACAAGATGCCACTGGATATATTTCTGGGAAGGTGTGAGCCGATGAGGAACCTGAGTCAGGAGAACTGCCTGTTCAACAATCGCCGCTATGACCTGCGAGAGATGGGGAGGGGGATTTGGTTTGCTTGCGGTTTTTGCATGAGCCTTTTTCTTTGCATATGTGTGCGGAAAAGGCTCTTTTTTATTTTCAATTCAGGAGGAAAAACTATGCGTTATTGGTATAAAATTCACCGCTGGATTGGTTTCATTTGCCTGCTGTTCTTTCTATTGCTTTGCCTTACGGGGCTGCCGTTATTATTTAAGACGGAAATCCATGACTTTAATCTTTTGGATAAAGAAAATATGCATCCCGCCTCAGATTACAGGCAAATTTGGAGGGAAGTAGACGCTGGGGAAAGATTAGTGAAGGAAGGCTATTCCGGCAAGTCGATACGAAGTATTTCGGTCCAGCCCGATGAGGGAAGAATACTATTTCGGGTTCAGGACAAGGACAGCAACAAGCCGGTCGCTGCCCGGTTAAGCATGGGTGGCGAGCAGCTTGCCTATTATCCGTCAGACCATACCCTGCAGCCCTGGCACCAGGAGAAAATAAAATACCCCTGGCTGGCCGAATTCATGCATGAGATGCATCGTCTGCATATGTATCTTGGCATGGGCAAGGGCGGGATGGTGTTTTTAGGTTTCATGTGCTTTTTGAGCCTGGTCTCGGTTGTGTCCGGCTGCGTGCTTTACGGGCCGTTTATGAAACGAAGCCCCTTTGCCCTGATTGGCAACCGCAGTTGGCGGGAGCGGTGGTTTAGCTGGCACAAGTTTTTGGGCATTGTAACGGCTGTTTGGGCAATTATTTTATGTTTTAGCGGCGTTGTTATTGTTGTTTTTTCACTCAGCTACGGTTTGTATATTCAGGATTCAAAGACGGCGGCCCAGGACTATTGGCAGTCAGCTCCGGCGGCGGGAAAACATCTTTCCCTGGCTGAAGCCAAATCTTTTGTAATGGAAACCTTTCCTGACGATGTGATCCTTTCGCTTGATTTACCGGATAGAAGGCAGTCGCCGCCGGCTTATGTTTTCTACATTACACCGGCGACAGAGAATCCGCTGGATTTTTTGGGGCAGCTTGTTTTTATCCCGGACAAAAAAGGTATGGAGCCGCAATATTTCACAAAACCTTTACCGGATTATTTGTTTTTTGCCGGCTATATGTTGAAACTGCACATCCACAATCACGAACTGCTTATTTTAAAGATTCTATGGGCCCTTCTGGATATAGCGCTCATTTTTGTTATTCTATCCGGTCTGCTGGGGTGGCTCAGGAAAGGTGAAAAAATAGAACGCTCTTCTGTTGCCACGCCATCGCTCAACCGGCCGACGGCAGCAACCTGGAAATGGCCGGGTATTTTGGCCGGCTTAAGTCTGCTGGGCTTGTTTCTTCCCTTATACGGAACAGTGGGGGAATTTGCCGGCACCCTTGCCTGGCTGGCTGTAGCCTTGCTAAGCATTTTTTTGTGGCGGGAAAGAAATTCCCAAGTAACACATAGTTGATACTTATTGTAAACTTTTCAATCAGATTTATATAGGTAAACAGAAAAAAGCTGGGAACAGTGATATTACACTGATTCCAGCTTTAAGAATAATACCGGCATCATTTTTCTATTTTGCCAGAACAATGGGTTGCAGTTTGGCTTCCTGGGCTGTATCCGGCCCGAGGTAATTGTGTTTGACCATGGCGTTTAAGACAATGGCCTGCCTTTTCTTGGCTGCCGCGAAATTGACGTATGGCGAATTAAGCGAGGGGGCATTTGGCAAGCCGGCCAGCATGCTGCATTCGGCCAGATTCAGTTCAGCCGGCTTTTTACCGAAATACTCCTGGCTGGCCTGACCGATACCGTAATTGCCTGAACCGAAGTAAATGGTGTTCAGATACATTTCCAGAATTTCATCCTTTGAGTAGCGAAGCTCCAGATCTAATGACAGGAGCGCTTCCTCCAGCTTGCGACCCATAGTCTGCTCGTGGGAAAGAAAGAGATTCTTCACCAATTGCTGGGTGATGGTGCTACCCCCTTCAGCAATGGCACCGGCCTGCATATTAACCAGCGTGGCCCGCAGAATTCCCTCCACATCAAGTCCTACATGCTGGTAAAACCGGTTGTCCTCCACGGCAATGATGGCTTGCTGCATGGTAAGGGGAATCTGATTGAGCGGGACATAGCCCGTTGTATCCAGTTTATCGCGGACGGCGCTTTTCAATGCCGCCAGCCGGTATAGTCTGCGCCATAGTCCCGGTGCGTCGGCTGTCATGGCGGCATCCTTCATTTGTGATACCTGCTGTGATACCTGTTCGGAGACCAATCCTTTTGTTGACGGCAGGACGGAAACCACGCTGGCGCCGCCGGCCCACCAGAAGGAGGCCAGGAACAGAATCAGAAGAAATAGTAAAAATCGACCTTTGCGCATATATCCTCCTACTTCTTAAAGATAGGTTTCTGTTATTATTTTACTCCACCAGGGCCTTTTTGACCATATGTGGCTAAACTACGCATAGCCCGACGCCCCGGTGAGTATGATGATAGGGAGAACTGGCGGGTTATTGGGGATGGAGGATGAGCATGTGGATTTTGTCCTTAAAGCGGAAAAACTGGCAGCCGTTTTTGCTGTTTGGTGCGGCTGTGTTGGTGCTTAATTATTTGGCTATCCGTTTTTTAGCGGCCGATTCGCTGGAAAATGTCAGCCTGGAAAGTTTGCGGGGAAGGCAGATCGCCATAGATCCGGGGCATGGCGGTATTGATACCGGCGCCAGCGGTTATGGCGTGATCGAAAAGGAAGTTACCCTGGCCATTGCCGGGAAGGTGGCAGCCCTGCTGGAAAAGAACGGAGCTACAGTGTTTATGAGCCGGCAGGAGGATATTGACTACTATACCCGTGGTAAGGGCGGTAAACGGAATGATCTTCTGACCCGGATTGAGCTAATTGAAAAGGCGAAGCCCGAGCTGTTTGTCAGTATCCATTGCAATGCGATCAAAGGGCCTGAGCAGTCCGGGGCTCAGGTATTTTACAGCCCTAAATTCGAAGCCAATAAGCAAATTGCCGAGACCATGCAGCAGGCGCTAAAGAATTTTCCTCCCGGCAACCGCCGCCAGGCTAAGCAGGATATGCACATTCTTATTCTCAACGCGATTAAGGTACCTGGCGTGCTGGTGGAAACAGGTTATCTGACCAATAAAAAAGAAGCGGCTTTGTTAGCCGATCCCGTTTATCAGGACCAACTGGCCGAGCATATTGTTAAAGCCTTGGCGTATCATTTCAGCCGGAATGCGGGACAATAAGCATGAGTTGTTGTGATATTCGGGAGGAAGCGATTCTAATGAATAATTTAGTGGCCTGTGCATTAATGCCCCATCCACCGGTTATGATACCGGAAATCGGCAGAGACGACATACACAATCTGGCGGCTACTGTTAAGGCAGCCGAACAGGTGGCGCAGCGGATAAAGGAAAATAACACGCAGACCGTGGTTATTTTAAGCCCCCACGGACCGGCCCTGGACGATACGATCTGTGTCAGTATTCACCCGCGCCTCAAGGGCAATTTGGCTGACTTTGGGGCAGCGGAGGTTATGCTGGCCTTTGAAACCGACGGTCTTTTGACAAGACATATCTTAAAAAAAGCCGCAAGGCTGGGGGTGAACGTCATGGAACTAACCGACGATCAGGCCAAGACACACCAGCTTTCCCTGGCTCTTGACTATGGCTCGCTGATTCCCCTCTACTATCTGCACAAGGGCGGTTTCAAGGGACAGCTAGTCCATTTGTCGGCCGGCACGCTGCCCTATGAGGAACTGTATACCTTTGGAAAAGCAGTGCAGGCGGCCATTAAGGCCGTGGGCAAAAAGGTGGCGGTTATCGCGTCCGGTGAGTTGTCCCACCGTCTGTCGGACCAGTCACCCCAGGGATATAGCCCGCAGGGAGCCGAGTTTGACAAACAGGTTTTGGCGGCAGTGGCCAGCTTAAACAGTAAGGCTGTGCTGACAATGGACAAGGAGCTGGTGGCGGAAGCCGGAGAATGCGCGCTGCCTCCTTTAGCGTTCCTGATGGGCGTGGTTGGCGGCCTGGACATGAAGGCCGATGTGCTGGCCTATGAGGGACCTTTTGGTGTCGGTTACGGAACGGTATTAATCCAGCCATTGGACAAAATGAATTAATCATAATAAAAGAAAAGACCTGCTGACCGGACGTGTGCGGACAAGCAGGTGCTTTTTGTTATAAGGGTATACCGCTGGGCGGGTTAGGGCAGGTTTTCAAACTATCCGAAACACTCGCTGAAGGAGTTTTTTTGCGACATGGATCATTCCGTTAGTTTGAAAACACGCTCTAGGTAAGCACTGATTAATTCACACTGCGCGTCCTGACGGAGCTTTTTCCGCCTGGCTGCGTCAGCAAACCTTGAAATAGGGGCCGCTATTCCTGCGGTTTTACTT
>NZ_FQZD01000043.1 GCF_900141835.1 Propionispora hippei DSM 15287
CTGCTCGAACCACTTCAGGGTTATCGCTTAACCCTTTTAAGATACAAGCTTGTACAACATCTCGATGGACATCTACTCCACAACAACAGGGTAACAAGGCTTGCACTACAACCACCCCTCGTACGTAATTAGCAGGATGGATTGTCTGATTTTTTAAAGTTTATTGTTCGCTGTTTATCAGCAATTCTCTGTACTCTAAGACAATCTGATCATGTTCTAAAAGCGGAGTTATCTCCAAACCGTCCCTCGATCTATTCCTGCTCCTTTGAGTATACCATGTCCGACTTGTTTTCATCGATTCTCCTGTGACTTACTCCTTTTTGTCATGGTTGTTCTTTCCGTTCTGCAACAAACAGGACGAAGGCTTTCGCCGGCGCTAACGCGGTCTGGCAGAAGCCTTCGCTTTTTTTATTTACAAATAACCGTTTCTTGCTTATTATTGTAATTGCTTATTATTATTAATAAGTAGGTGCGGTGATGAAGCAAATACAAGCGGCGGCTCTCCGCCATACTGAACTAACCAGCAGCAGGCTGTCGGAAACCTGTACGGTTTACGAACTGAGGAATGCCGGTGGAACCGGACGGGTTACCAGCTATCAGGTTTTCCCCGGAGTCCGCCTGGTCTACAATGATTTTCATATGGACACTTGTCCGGAAAACCTGATCTGGGATCAAAACCTTCTGGAGATCAACCATTGCCGTGAAGGACGGTTTGAATGCGAGTTTTTAAACGGGTTGTACACGGTGCTGGAAAATATTCGGCTGGGAAAACGAAATGCCAGCGATGAAGCCGTGAAGGAGGCTGCCAGACTGGCCTTGTGTGACGGGTTTGTCAAGCGGTTGCCCCAGGGCTATCATACCGTCATCGGTGAAAATGGTTCGCTGCTGTCAGGCGGCGAGCGGCAGCGCATTTCCATTGCCAGGGCCATATTGAAGGACGCAGCGGTCATTTTATTGGATGAAGCTACCGCTTCGCTGGATGTGGAAAATGAGACCAAGCTGCAGGCGGCGTTAACCACGTTGATTAAGAATAAAACGGTGTTGATGATTGCCCACCGGATGAGAACGGTGGCTAATGCCGACCAGATTGTCGTCCTGGACGGCGGCTATGTGGTTCAGGCGGGACCGCCCGCCGATCTGCTGCGCCAAGAGGGTCCATACCGCCGGATGGTGGCCCTGCAAACGCAGCAGACAGAGAATAACGGTTATGGAGAAAAAAGTTATTGATATAACGAAAAAATACTTGCCTTTTTCCTTTTTTCCCGATACTATATAGTATATAAATCGCATAGGGAAAGTTCATATTTTTTGAATATGAGAAGCAATGGCGCTTTTAAAGAGAAATGTCTTTAAAAGCGCCATTTTTGCATCTTATCGACAGTATTTTGCTTTTACTACCTGTTTTTGATAGAAGAAGAGCTGAGGGGAAGGAAGGGATACTCACATCATTTCTTGATAGGTTTTCCGGCAATTATATTGGAGGAGGAGAAATATGAAAAAGCGTGGGATCAAATGGATTGCTTCTGTAACAATGGGCGTTATGCTGATGGGCGGCCTTCTGGCAGGCTGCGGCAGCGCCGGCGACAGTAAGGTTATCAAAATCGGTGCCGTATACGAGTTGACTGGCGGTACAGCCACTTTTGGCAATTCGGCGCTTAACGGTGCTAAACTGGCGGTAAAAGAAATGAACGCCAAGGGTGGCGTTCTGGGCAAGCAAGTGGAATTGGCGATTGCCGATAATAAGGGCGAGCCGTCGGAAGCCACCAATGCCATGACAAAAGTTATCAATCAGGATAAGGTTGTTGCCGTAACCGGTTTTACCACCAGTTCCAATGCCATCGCCGCATCGACGGTAGCGGAATCCAACGGAATTCCCTTTATCACCGCCGCAGCGACCAACCCGAAAGTAACGGTAGATGAAAAAACCGGCGAGGTAAAAAAGAACATTTTCCGCGTTTGCTTTATTGACCCTTTCCAAGGTACTGTAGGCGCTAACTTCGTGCTTAACAGCCTAAAAGCAAAAAAGGCCGTTGTTTTAATTGATAACAGCAGCGATTACAGCAAAGGTCTTGCCCAGTTCTTCAAAGAAGCCTTTACCAAAGGCGGCGGGGAACTCGTAGGCGAAGAAGCATATCTGCAAAAAGACCAGGACTTCAAAACCATCCTGACGAAAATTAAATCGTCCAATCCTGATGTGATTTATGTCCCCGGCTACTATGAAGAAGTCGGCAAGATCATTAAACAGGCCCGTGAATTGGATATCAAAGCAGCCTTTGTCGGCGGTGACGGCTGGGATTCGCCGAAGCTGTTGGAAATTGCCGGCGCACCCGCTCTGAACAACACTTACTTCACCAATCACTATTCGGTAGAAGATACCAGTCCGGCCTCGAAAGCCTTTGTTGATGCCTATAAGAAAGAATATAACGAAACTCCTGATGCGATGGCCGTACTTGGCTATGACGCAGCCAATGTTATGATGGATGCTATTAAACGGGCCAACAGCGAAGATCCGGCTAAAATCCGGGACGCCCTGGCTTCCACCAAGGATTTTGCCGCCGTAACCGGTAAAATCACGCTCAACGATAAGCATGACGCGGTAAAAGGCGCCGTTATCATCGAATTTAAAGATGGTAAACAATCGTATAGAGAAACAGTAAATCCGTAAGAAACGGACCGATATACCTTCTCAATCCTAAAACTGTAGACACGGGATTAGGGTTGCTGAGGTACTATATTATTGCCGGACTTTGGCTGCCTGCCAGAGCCCGGCATTTTATTATGGCGGCAGGAAGGTAATTGACGAGTTTGGCGCCGCCCCGGTCTTTGACAAAGGGGATTGACGCTGCCGGAAAGAATTGCTATTATAGAAATAGAGTACTAGAAAACTAGTACAGTATCAGACTTAACCTGACGAGCTGTTTTTCGTAACACAAGGCGGCGAAAGGCGGCATACCGGGATATGCGAACTAATTACGTAGAGTTACGAAAAATAACCGTCAGTATTTACCGGGTAGATCTGACACTGTACTAATTATCTATATATTAGCTTTTAGGAGATTCGTCGTAATGGAATTTCGTATTAATAAAGCTTCTGAGTTTCCCATTTATCAGCAGCTTAAGGAACAAATCAAATACTTTATCTTAAGTGACGAACTGGCAAGGGGTGACAGGCTGCCTTCCCCCAAGGATTTGGCGGCAGTTTTGTGCATCAATCGCAATACGGTGACGGCTGCCTACAAAGAACTGGAGGGCGAGGGCCTGATTGAGATGAAGCATGGTCAAGGCACTTATGTCGCTGAACGGCTGCCGCTCATTCCAGGAACCGAACGGCGCCAGGAACTGCTGACGCTGGCCCAGGAAATGATCCAGCGTTCACGGGAGCTGGGCTTTAGCCCGGAGGATTTGTTTACGGTGGTATTCGGGCAGGCTATCTTAGGCTTTGATCAGCCCGCGGCCGGTGAAAAGGTGCTGTTCGTGGAATGCAACCAGCATGATATTGCTTACTACAGTCAGGAACTGGAGCAGGAGATCGAGCTGCCGGTGGAAGGCTGCCTGCTGGACGAACTGAGGGCCAGGCTGGATAATGAGCTGGCCGGTACGGTGCAGTTTGCGGTGACCACCTTCAGTCATGTAGAGGCGGTGAAACAGATTATGGAGCCTTACGGCAAAGCCGTGATTGCCGTCATGGCGGTGCCGCAGATCAAAACGCTGTTTCAGATCGGTCAGTTGCCGCCGGGAACACGGGTCGGTCTGGTCTGCGCCACCGAGGCAGGAGCCGAGCGGATGGAAGCGTCGTTAAAGTCAACGGGCATGGATAATGTGATTCTGTGTCATGCCGGGCTGAATAATGAAGGTTCCCTGCGCCGCCTGTTGGGCGAGGTCGATGTGGTTGTCAGTTCGCGGGCCGTGGTTGACCGCATCCGGGCGATGGTGCCTCCCGGCATCCGGGTACTGGAATTCATCAACGCGCTTGACCAGGCTGGCATCAGTCTGATCAAGCAGTATCTGGCACCGCACTTCGCAGCACTGCAGCATCAATAGATCAGTAGGGCTCACGAATAAGCAGGCCTTCCTCCAGCAGCGTTTCATCACTGGCCCAGGTCTTGACGATGGTACAGGCGGTGCGGTAGTCAAAACCCATGCCCATCAGGTAACTGATGAGGGCAACCTCAATGAGGACCTGCTTGGAATCGACATCCTTTTCCAGCTCTTTCAGGCCGCGGTTAACGACAGGCCGCAACTGGAGCAGGAAGAAATAGGCATTATTGGTCTGATTGGTGGGTGTCACCGAAATAATGGTTTGGCGGGGAGCTGGTTTGAAGAAGTTATGCATATGGTAAAAACTCCTCCTTTTTTATTATCTATTACATAATATGATGGTAAAAATATTATGTGAAATTATTGACTCCCTGGAGTATGGTTTTCGTTAATTTACAAACAAGCCCTAAGAGAAGAGGTGAGGCAATGAGCGGTAAAGTACATATCTTTGACAGTACGCTCCGGGACGGTTCCCAGGCGCAGGGCATTTCGTTCAGCGTCCATGACAAGCTGAAAATTGCGGCTAAGCTGGACGAAATGGGCGTTAGTTATATTGAAGCGGGTAATCCCGGTTCTAACCGTAAGGACTTGGAGTTTTTTACGGCGGCCAGGGAGGAACTGAAGCTCACGCAGGCAAAATTGTGCGCCTTCGGCAGTACGCGCCGGCCGGGCAGCCGGGTGGAGGAAGATGCCGGCCTGCAGGCGCTGGTCAGCGCCGGTGCGCCGGTAACGGCTATCTTTGGCAAGAGCTGGGACTTTCATGTGACCGATATTATCAAGACAACCCTGGAAGAAAATCTGGCGATGATCAAAGACAGCATTGTCTATCTTAAGTCGCTGGGTAAAGAGGTGATCTTTGACGCCGAGCACTTCTTTGACGGATACAAGCACAATCCTGCTTATGCTCTTACCGTCCTGGCGACGGCCCGGAATGCCGGAGCCGACTGGCTGGTGCTGTGCGACACCAACGGCGGCACGCTGCCTTTGGAGATTTATTCGATTGTCAGCGAACTGAGCGGCCGCCATGGTTATACCAATCTGGGCATTCATTGCCACAACGACGCGGGAACGGCGGTGGCCAATTCGGTGCTGGCGGTGCAGGCCGGTGCCCGGCAGGTGCAGGGCACCTTCAACGGCTTCGGCGAGCGATGCGGCAATGCCAACTTAAGCAGCATTATTGCCGACCTGATGCTAAAGCTCGGTTATGACTGTATCCCGGCCGACAATCTTAAGCAACTGTCGGCGGCCTACCGCTATATTAGCGAAGTCAGTAATGTCATTCCCTATGAACGGGAGGCCTATGTGGGCTACTGTGCTTTTGCTCACAAAGGCGGCATGCACATTGACGCCGTCAACAAGAACAGCGCCTCCTTCGAACATGTGCCGCCGGAGGCGGTCGGCAATGAACGGCGCATTCTGATGTCGGAAGTGTCGGGCCGCAGTACGCTGATGGCAATTATCAATAAAATTGCACCCCATATTACCCGCGACTCTGAGGAGACGCAGCGCATCCTTGACAAGCTGAAGGATAAGGAATATCACGGCTACCAGTTTGAAGGGGCCGAGCACAGCCTGGAACTGTTGGCCCGCAAGGAACTGGGGCTGTTTCAGCACTCCTTTGAACTGTTGGATTACAAGGTGATTATTGAGAAAGGCAATGGCAGCGGGAAAAGTCCGTCGCTGGCCTTTATCAAAATCAGGGTGGACGATATGATTGAGGAAGTCGGCGTATCCGACGAGGTGGGTCCGGTCAATGCGCTGGATAAGGCGTTGCGGCGGGCGCTGCATAAATTCTATGAGGCCATTTCCCAGATGTATTTAGCCGATTATAAGGTGCGGGTGATTGACAGCGACAGCGCGACCCAGGCCAAGGTCCGGGTTATGATTGAGTCCACCGACGGCGTGACAAGCTGGTCCACCGTCGGGGTTTCGACCAACATCATTGATGCGAGCCTGCAGGCGCTGATTGATTCCGTTGAATATAGATTGATCAATAAATAGCAAGACAAATGAAGGGAGATATCGTAATGGGAAAACCAATGACAATGACGCAAAAAATATTCGCCGCTGCCGCCGGTTTGGAGTATGTGGAGGCAGGCCAGTTAATCAGCGCCAAGCTGGACCTGGTACTTGGCAATGACGTAACTACGCCGGTAGCTATCAAGGCTTTTCAGGCGATGAAGACACCGACGGTGTTTGATAAGGATAAGGTAGCCCTGGTGCCCGACCATTTTACGCCGAACAAGGATATCAAGTCGGCCGAACATGCCAAAATGGTGCGCGAGTTTGCTTATAAACACGAAATCACCAACTATTTCGAAGTGGGTGAAATGGGTATTGAGCACTGTCTGCTGCCGGAAAAAGGTCTGGCCATTCCCGGTGATGTAATTATCGGAGCCGACTCGCATACCTGTACTTACGGTGCGTTAGGCGCCTTCTCTACCGGGGTGGGCAGCACGGACATGGCCGCCGGCATGGCTACCGGTTATGCCTGGTTTAAAGTTCCTGAAGCCATTCAATTTGTGTTGACGGGCAAACCAGGCAAATGGGTCAGCGGCAAGGACGTGATTTTGCATATCATCGGCATGATCGGCGTCGACGGCGCATTGTACCAGTCAATGGAATTTACCGGCGAAGGCGTAACCGCCTTAACGATGGACGACCGTTTTACCATTGCCAATATGGCGATTGAGGCCGGCGCTAAAAACGGTATTTTCCCGGTGGACGAAAAGACGCTGGACTATATCAAAGGCCGTACCGGCCGGGCGCCTAAGGTTTTTGCCGCCGATTCCGACGCGGTGTACAGCCGGTTCATTGAAATCGATCTGAGCACGCTGCAGCCGACGGTCGCTTTCCCGCACCTGCCGGAAAACACCCGGACTATCGACCAGGTGGGCGAGGTGGCCATCGACCAGGTGGTTATCGGCTCCTGCACCAACGGCCGTATGGACGACCTGCGCATTGCCGCTTCCATCCTGAAGGGTAAAAAAGTGAAAAAAGGCGTGCGGCTCATTATCTTCCCCGGTACGCAAAATATTTTCATGCAGGCCATGGAAGAAGGACTGGCTAAAATTTTCGTCGAAGCCGGCGGCGTATTCAGTACACCTACCTGCGGACCCTGCCTGGGCGGTCATATGGGTATTCTGGCCGAAGGCGAACGGGCCTTGGCCACGACCAACCGCAACTTTGTCGGCCGGATGGGCCATCCCAACAGTGAAGTGTATTTGTCCAGTCCGGCGGTGGCGGCCGCTTCAGCCGTAGCCGGTAAAATCGTATCCCCTGAGGAGGTAATGTAAACATGAAAGCTGTGGGCGACGTTTTAAAATACGGTGACAATATTGATACCGACGTAATTATTCCGGCCCGGTACCTAAATTCTTCGGATCCGGCCGATTTGGCCAAGCATTGCATGGAAGATCTGGATGTGGATTTTCTTAAGAAACTGAAAAAGGGCGATATCGTGGTTGGCGGCCGTAACTTTGGCTGCGGCTCTTCCCGTGAGCATGCTCCCATTGCTATTAAGGCAGCCGGCGTTTCCTGCGTTATCGCCAAAAGCTTTGCCCGTATTTTTTATCGCAACTCGATTAATATCGGCTTTCCCATCCTGGAATGCGCGGCAGCGGTTGACGACGCCGAAACAGGTCATTCCCTGGAGGTTGATTTTACGGCGGGCATGATTAAGAACGTGACGCTGGGTAAGGAATATAAGGCCCAGGCCTTCCCGGAATTTATGATCAACATTATGGACAATGACGGTTTGGTCAACTGCGTCAAAGACAACAAAGTGGCATGGGGGAAAAACTAATATGAAAGAATTCGATATCGCCGTGATTCCCGGTGACGGAATCGGCGTGGAAGTGACGGCCATTGCGCTGAAGGTCATGGAAAAGGTAGCGGCCAAGTATGCTGTGCGGCTGTCCTTTACCGAAGTGCTGGCAGGCGGCTGCGCTATTGACACTTATGGGGAACCGCTGCCAGCCAGTACGCTGGAAACCTGCCAGAATTCCGATGCTGTGCTGTTAGGGGCGGTGGGCGGTCCGAAGTGGGACCACCTGGGCGGCAATCAACGCCCGGAAAAGGCGCTGCTGGGCCTGCGCAGCGGCCTTGGTCTGTATGCCAACCTGCGGCCCGTCAAGATTTACGATGAATTAAAAGGCGCCTCGCCGCTGAAAGATTCCATCATCGAACAAGGGGTGGACCTCTTAATCGTTCGTGAACTGACAGGCGGCATCTATTTCGGCGAACGGGGCCGTACGACTACGGACGAGGGCTATGCGTCAGCCTTTGACAGTGAAGTGTACAATGAATTTGAAATTGCCCGCATTGCGAAAAACGCCTTTGAGGCGGCCCGCCTGCGGCAAAAGAAGGTAACCCTTGTCGACAAGGCCAATATCCTGGAATCGTCCCGGCTGTGGCGGGAAGTGGTGGCCAAAGTGGCCAAGCACTATCCCGACGTGGAGCTTAATTACATGTATGTGGACAATGCCGCTATGCAGTTGGTAAAAAATCCGGCCCAGTTTGATGTCATTGTAACCAGCAATATGTTTGGCGATATTTTGTCGGACGAAGCTTCGATGATCACCGGTTCGATCGGCATGCTGGCTTCCTCCAGCGTCCGCCAGGACAGCTTCGGCATGTACGAACCCATTCACGGTTCGGCGCCGGATATTGCCGGGAAGGACCTGGCTAACCCGCTGGCCCAGATTCTGTCGGCGGCCATGTTGTTTGAATACTCATTAGGAATGGGCGAAGCGGCCCGCGACATTGAAAATGCCGTAGAATCGGTTTTAAAACAAGGCTACCGCACCGGCGATATCTGGACCGAAGGCACGGAAAAGGTCGGTACCACCCGCATGGGCGAACTAGTCCTGGCCGCGCTATAAGAAAAAGATCAAAAAAGATCCAGCTTGCTGGGTCTTTTTTTGTGGCAGTGAAAAAAGGGAATAGAGATTGGAAGATGACTTATTTCATCAGGGAGCAGCAGATGCGGATCATATTGTAACAAATACCTTAAAGCTCTCAATGATTGCTATGTTAAGATGCGACCTTATCTGGGGATAAATAGGGTTTCAGTATTTTGAACATTACATTGGAGAAGCGATATACCTGATATATGTCGGTAAAATTGCTTATATCGGGCAGTCCCCGGTGGCCGTTACGGAAAAAGACGGTCCGCAGGATGAAAACAGGGGAGTTTCCGTTAAGAAATCCGTTTGTTTGAGCGAAGCGAGTTGACGGATTTTAGGAAACTCCCCTGTTTTCAAGTCTTTTGTAGTGTCAGGCCTAGATTTTTTGCCTACTTTTGTATCATGACAAAAGTAGGGTAGTAATTTAGCGATAGGAAAGGAAATACTAATAAGGGCTCTAACTTTGTCATTAGTAACAATAAAAATATGTAATTCTAATTTGCAACCCAACGAAACTACGATAAACAGCCGGCAACAGAATGCAGACAGTGATAGGGCAGGTATGCTCGGCGGGACGCAGGCTTAATGAAATAATGCGCTCTTGCGGTAAGCCGGCCGGCGTGGTATCATACAACCAGTCAAGTGAATGGCTGTTAGCCTGTGGTATTCGTCACCTTTACATGTTCAACCTACAAATTTCTAAGGGAGTCTAACGGTAGCTCTGCTGTCAAGCCGCTATAAGTGGAAGGCAAAGGCCCTGCCCGGGACACCCACCTGCCAAAAGCGGGTTTTGAACATCGCGGGAACGGTACTATGGGCTTTTATTTTCGAAATAAATACAAAACGCTAACACCCAGGGGGCCTGCTCATAGCAAGCCGCCTGTTTTTTATTTGTTTGCCACCGGATCAGGGTATAGACTTTTTATATAAAGCTCTTTCGGCATTGTTTTTATGGATTGCCGGGGCGGCAACGATGTATAATAAAGTTATATGCTAGTGTAGTGGCCCATTCACATTTCGCTAAATTACTTGTCTGCATTTCCATCTGCGTCGTTGTCGTCAATCGGCGTAGGAACCACTATGCCTCACTCCTCCGCCTTGCAGATGAAAATGTATCCTGCGTCCTTTAGTTGAAATGTGAACATGTCACTACACTAGTGCTCCACCAACTCTGAAGCTACAATTTCTTTACGGATCTTTTTCCGTAAGGCTTCGTTATCGTCGGCTTACCTATGTCCGATAGGTGCGCCTCCTCCGTCTGCCTTATGAAAAATCTCCCCGAATTTAATTTGCACTTTCAAAGTTGATGGAGCACTAGGATGAGTTGGTCAGCCGGATAAGCTGATCATGGTAAAGGAGCACAGACGATGAAAGAATTGGGATTTATTTATAAACGACACAGCGTACGACGCTATCAGGATACGCCTGTCCCGGCGGAAGACCTGCGGCAGATTCTGGCGGCAGCTACCCAGGCCCCTTCGGGCAAAAATCTGCAGAACTGGCATTTCGTCGTTGTAAAAAATGCGGCGCTCATTGCCAACATGGCGGCGGCAGTCCGGGAAAAAAACAGACAGTTGGCCGAATATTTGCCGGAAGAGGAACGAAAGCCCTTTACCGCCATGGTGGAATATCATACGGTGTTTAGACAGGCACCTGTGGTGATTTTGGCTTATGCCGGACCCTATCCTACTGTGGCTGAGAGCCTGCTGAAGGGTGGCCGGATGCCAGAGCAGGAGGCACGCAAGTATGCTAAAGCCAATCCGGCGATTCAGAATGTGGCGGCGGCGATGGAAAACCTGACGCTGGCAGCGGCAGCCCTGGGGTATGGCACCTGCTGGATGACCGGTCCGACTTATGCGGCGGAGGAAATCGGCGCCCTGATCGGTCCGGTAAAGGATAGCTACTTCCTGGCCGCCATGACGCCGCTGGGGATTCCTTTAACTGCTGGCGGCAGCAGCCCGCAGCGTAAGCCTTTAGAGGAAGTTGTTACTATTATTGAATAAACAGGCAAGATGAACAGGAGGTTACCGTGCACGGACCCAGCTATGTATTTTTGATTGGAACGTTATTGTTATTGATTGGTATCACTTATCTGATTTACCGGATAGTAAAGGCCCGTACGGCGGCGTTTGAGCGGCCATGGGCCATAGGGGCCTATTGGGCGATTGCGGTGCTGATGGTTGGCGGGCTGTACACCAGCCGCTGGCTGTATGCGGCCGGTGTGCCTGCCAACTGGTTTGCGCTCCCCGTTTTGTGGATTGTGACGCTGCTGCTATTACTGCCTTTACTGTTGATTTTATCAGGCGTTGATTATACGCAAAGACGTTTATTTGGTCGCAGCGGTGGCGGCGAGATGAGCCGGCGCGGTTTTTTGCGGCGGGCCTTTGCCGCCGCGCCGCTGCTAGCCCTGGGCGGCAGTGCCCGCGGTGTCTATAACGCCGAACAGCAGTTGCTGGTACAACGGTATACTTTGCAGTGGCCAGAGCTGCCGCCGGCTTTGGACGGGTTTAAAATAGTCCAGCTAAGCGACACCCATGTGGGCACCTTTTTCGGCCTGGACAAGCTGGACCGGGCTTTGGCGGTGGTACGTCAGGAGCGGCCGCATTTGCTGGTTATTACCGGCGATTTAATTGATGATCTGGAGCTGCTGGAGGAGACGATAGCCAGATTGACTACGTTGAGCGGCCAGATTCCCTACGGCATTTATTTTTGCTGGGGTAACCATGAGTATTTCCGCAATTTCAATCGAATTGAAGCCGCCTTGAAGCAAAGTCCGGTGAAGATTCTACGCAATAGCAGCGCTCTGGTACTGGATGGGGAGAAGCCGTTCTATCTGGCCGGTGTGGATTACCCCTGGGCCCAAAACGGACAGGAACAGGAAACGGTCCGGAAGGATTTGTTTCAGAAGGCCTTGCAGTCGATTCCGGCCAAAGCCTTTACCGTACTCTTAAGTCACCATCCCGATTTTATCGAGAATGCTTTTGCCGCCGCGATTCCCTTGACACTCACCGGGCATACCCATGGCGGTCAGATTGGTTTGTTCGGACATTCGATATTGCCGTTAAGCTACCGGTATATGCGCGGTTTTTACCACCAGGGAGACCGGCAAGGCTATGTCAGTACCGGGACGGGGCATTGGCTGCCTTTCCGGTTGGGCTGCCCTGCCGAAGTCGGCGTATTTACCTTCCGGATGCCTTAAAATTATGTTAAGTTTTACATATTCTCTACTTCTCTGCAGAAATACATGATATAATGTAAAGTAATTATCTATTACTATATAATGTTATTTGGAGGAGAAAGTATGTTTGAATGGAAACCGGAATATAGCTGTCAAATTGCTGAAATTGATAAGCAGCATAAGCGTTTGTTTGAACTGGCCAGTGATCTGTATGATATTGCCGCCTTGGAAGATGACTATGATCGTTATGACGAAATTATGGGGATCTTTCAAGAACTAAGCGATTATACGGTTTATCATTTTCAGTATGAAGAAAAGCTGCTGGATGAGTACGGCTATGATCCATTGCAGGTGAAACTGCATAAACTGGAACACGGTTCTTTTGTTAAAAAAGTAACAAAAATTATGCAGGAAGATCTGGACAAGAATGAGCAACAGTTACTTAGGGACACCATTACCTTTATTGGCGGCTGGGTAGCGCAGCATATTCTGGAAACAGATAAAAACTACAGTGGTTTTCTCAACCAAAAAGGAATACGTTAGGTAAGCACTGACTAAATGAACCTGTGGGGACGCGCAGCGTGAATTAATCAGTGCTTATCTAGATAAGGCCCGGGTGCGGACCCGGGCTTTGCTATAGGGTTAGTGATTTGAATTAGCTTGGGCGTGAACGGCCGGAAGGTTAAGGCTAGTTAAAAAACGGACATTCCGTATATTTCTAACTACTTACCAGCAAACTGAAAATAAAAAGTGAGAGGATGAGAGCTATGTTGTTTTCCCCTTTTTCCCTGAAAAAACTGTCTTTGCGTAACCGGATTGTTATGCCGCCTATGTGCATGTATATGGCCGGCCGGGATGGTTTGCCCAATGACTGGCATGTTACTCATTACGCCAGCCGGGCGGTGGGTCAGGTGGGACTGATCATTGTGGAGGCCACCGGTGTTGAAGACCGGGGCCGGATTTCGGCGCGGGACCTGGGTTTGTGGAATGATGATCAGCGGGACGGTTTAAAGAAAATTGTAGACATGGTGCATGCCCAGGGGGCAAGTATTGCCATTCAGTTAAATCATGCCGGGCGCAAGAGCGAGGTGGAATATTTGGAGCCGGTGGCGCCGTCAGCGCTGCCTTTCAGCGAGGAATACCGCGTTCCGAAAAGCCTAAGTGTGTCCGAGATTAGAGAGATTGTAGCTCGCTTTGCGGCGGCGGCGCGGCGGGCGGTGGAGGCCGGGTTTGATGCCATCGAGATTCATGGCGCCCATGGCTATTTGATCAATCAGTTTATGTCGCCCCTGGTCAATCAACGTACCGACGAGTATGGCGGCAGCAGCGCCAACCGCGGTCGGCTGCTGGGGGAAGTGCTGGAAGCGGTCAAAGCTGTCACGCCAGCCGATATACCGGTCTGGGTGAGGGTATCAGCCGAGGAATATGAGCAGCAGGGCAACGGACCGGAAACGGTGGCGGAAATTATTAACCAAGTAAAAGCCAAAGGGCTGGATGCCGTTCATGTAAGCTCCGGCGGGGTAACCTCCTTCCGGGTGAAAGCCTATCCGGGCTATCAGGTGGATATGGCCCGGCGGATCAAGGCGCAGACCAGCCTGCCGGTGATTGGCGGCGGACTCGTTACCGGGGCGCGGGAAGCCGAGCATATATTGAGAGCCGATGTGGATCTGGTGTTTTTGGGGCGGGAACTGCTGCGCAATCCTTACTGGCCGCTGCAGGCAGCCGGCGTATTGGGTGAGGAGATTGCCTGGCCTGAGCCGTATCTGCGGGGGAGATAAGTGATGCGTCTTGACTTATGTAGCTGGTTCTGCTAAGTTAAAGATTGTATTGTTAAATGACATAGTGCTTTAACAGGAGAATTGTTAAAATAAAGGGTGAAGTTATGCTGCATGCATTTTCCCGGACCGAGCTTTTAATCGGAACGGAAGCGTTAGAAAAATTATCTCGGGCGAAGGTGGCCGTTTTCGGCATTGGCGGTGTAGGAACCTTTGTGGTGGAAGGGTTGGTCCGTTCGGGGGTAGGCAGGTTTGTACTGGTTGACGACGATTGTATTTGTTTGACTAATATTAACCGTCAGCTTCACGCCACCCGGAAAACGGTGGGCAAGCCGAAGGTAGAGGTCATGCGTGAGCGCATTCTGGAGATCAATCCTCAGGCCGAGGTTACCGTGTTCCAGCAGTTTTATCTGCCGGACAATGCCGAACAATTGATCCAGGATGATTATGACTATATTGTTGATGCTATTGACACGGTAACGGCTAAACTGGATCTGGTAGTCCGTGCCTATGCCCGGCAAATACCTATTATCAGTTGCATGGGAGCCGGCAATAAGCTGGACCCGACCCGGCTGGAAGTAACCGATATTTTCCGTACTTCCGTCTGCCCACTGGCCAAGGTAATGCGTCAGGAGCTTAGAAAAAGGGGTATTCCGTCGTTAAAAGTGGTGTATTCCAAAGAGGAACCGTTAAAGCCCCGCGAATCGGAAGGGGGAAGCTGCAGCACCGACTGCATTTGCCCGTCCGGTACGACCAGAAAATGTACGACCAGGAACCAGATCCCCGGCAGTATTGCCTTCGTTCCTTCAGTCGCTGGTCTGATTATCGCCGGTGAAGTCATCAAAGATATCATTTTTGACCGGGTGGCGGCTAGAAAATAAGGAGTTTTCTATGGATACAGGCGTTAGATTGCTTTACTTTGCCGCTGATCTGCTGCTGCCGTTAGTGGCCGGTTATCTTTGCTGCCGGCGTGGCTGGTTAAGCGAGCGTGTGATTGATCGGATTGTTTCATTTAATATTGTGGTGGTCAGTACCTTGCTGGCGGCGCTCAGCTTTTGGGGACTGACGCTGGATGCCGGTCTGGTCTGGCTACCGGTGCTGGGGGTCGGGGTCAGCCTGATCCCCGGTCTTCTTGCTTATTACCGGTCAGGCCGTAAGTACGGCAGTGAACTGGATCAGGGCAGCTACCTGCTGGCGGCGGCCTTGTCCAATATGGGCACGGTCGGCGGGCTGTGCGTCTTTTTTATGTACGGGGAGACCGGGTTTGCTTATACCCAGTTGATGACTATGTTCTTTAATGTGGTGGTATTCGCTGTCTGTTTTCCCCTGGCGCAATACTATTATCTAAAAGGGCAGTCAGCGGCTAAACCGGTTATTTGCTGGTCGGCCGTCTTATTCAGCCGAAACCAGTTGCCGGTTGTCGGCCTGCTGGCGGGGATGGGCTTGACGCTTGGCGGCCTGTCCAAACCGGTAGCGGTCAGTGAGTTTTTTAGTGTCCTGATCCACTTCGGAGCCTGGACAGCGCTGCTGCCGGTCGGATTTTCCATTAATTTCGGTGAAATGAAAAAGTATTACGTGGATATTCTCGATTTGATTCCTATTAAATTTGTGGTGACGCCGCTGGTCATTTACTGGCTGGCCCAGGTCACGATCGGCGACACGGTGGCCGATCATACGGCGCTGGTGCTGGCCAGCACGCCGCCGGCTATTAATTCAGTCCTTACCGCCAAGATTCACAATCTGAATGTGGATATTGCCATGGCCTCTTTCGTGGTTTTGACCGTGCTGTTTTTGGGAGTCGTCTATCCGGTGCTGTTTTTCTGGATCATGTATTGACAGGGTGTGAGTTTAGGGAAAAAGTCAGCCAATGGCGGACTTACACAGAAAATTAAGAAAAATAACACATAAAGTTTGCATTTGGGGTAGTAATTTGTATAGAAAATTGATATAATATTAACGAAGCAACGGAGCACAAAAGGGGGGTTAACCAGTGTTTTGGCGGACGCTGGTTAATTAGGGCGAAGCTCCGTTGCGCGGTTAACTTGTAAAAAGCGTACAACCCTTAACCGGTTGGCGTTTTCCGTCATCTGACGATGACCATAGATAAACCATTTCTTTTACCAATCAAGAAGTAAGCCTTGGCGGCAGCCAAGGCTTATTTTGATTTTCCGGCGGCAACTGACTGCGACAGGGTTCAGGTAGAATTGCACACCGCTCTGTTACTGGCGATCGGGGGATGGTACAATATAAATATAACTGTAAGAAAAGTGACGCTAGAGAACCGCCGGCTAAGCAGCCTGTTGGCAGGACAAGATGGCGGCAGAAGGAGGCTGAAACAATGTTGATAGATACCCATATGCACACCCGTTATTCCACCGATTCGGAAATGACCCTGGCGGAGGCGATAGCACGCTCGCAGGAGCTAGGTATCGGTATTACGATTACCGATCATATGGATTTGAATTATCCCAATCCGGGGGAGTTTGTGTTTGACCTGGGAGAGTATTGCAGCGAGTATGGACCTTACCGGAGTGATAAGCTGCTGCTGGGCGTAGAGTTCGGCCTGCGTATGGATTGTTTGGAAGCGACGCGGGAGCTGGCGAAGAGCTATCCGCTGGACTATATGATCGGCTCGATTCATGTGATTAATGACATTGATTTATATTGGGAATCCTTTTATCGCGGTCATAGCAAGCAGGAGGTCTATTCTCTTTATTTTGCCACCATGCTGGAATGTGTCAAAGCTCACGATTTTATTCACAGCCTGGCCCATATCGATTACATTTCCCGCTATGCCCGGTTTGCCGATACCCATGTCTACTATGACGAATGTAAGGAAGTCATTGATCCGGTGCTGGCCGTGCTGGCTGAGCGCGGGCAGGCGCTGGAGATCAATACCAAGCGGGTGCTGACACCGGAGTATATGGCGCTGTTGCTGCCGGTTTACCGGCGGTTTGCCGAGCTGGGCGGCCGGCATGTGACCATTGGCTCCGATGCCCACCGGGCCAGTGAAATTGGCCGGGATATGAAGACCGCTTTTGACTTTGCCGATTCCTGCGGCTTAAGGCCGGTTTATTTCAAAACGGGAAAACCTGAATATTTGGCGCGTGATTAGGGCTTGGTTACCGGATTCATTTATCGGGTATGATACATATCACATGGCTGGTTGATGCAGATCACATTTTTTAGATAAAGAAGCTGGTATGATAAGAGCAGATACAGGAGGATGATACTATGTTGCCAACAGGTGCGAACCTACAGAAAATATGGAACGGAAAGAAAACCTATGCTGTTACGCCGCATATTCCCGGCGGCTTTGTAAAAGCCGATGCTTTACGCAAATATGCCGATGTAGCGGAAAAATACGGTGCCACTCTGAAATTGACCTCGGCGCAGCGTATCATGATTACCGGGTTAAAGGCCGAGGAGGCGGAGCAGGTTTGGGCCGAGCTGGAAATGCAGCCGGCAATCGGCTTTGCCAATTGCGTGCGCAGTATAAAAATATGTCCGGGCATCGCTTTTTGCAAGCGGGGCAAGCAGGACAGCATCAAGCTGGGTCTTGAACTGGATAAACGGTATCACAAGAAGGAAATGCCCTCCCGCATGAAAATGGGAGTGGCCGGCTGTCCCAACTCCTGTGCCGAAGTGCATGTAAAGGACGTCGGATTGCTGGCAACTGATGCAGGCTGGAATGTATATGTGGGCGGCAGTGCCGGCTCGCATCCCCGTCTGGCCGATCTGCTGATTGAGGACCTGACGGCGGAGGAAGCGCTGCACATAGTGGACATTATTGTACGGTATTATCAAAAGAATGCCGATATTGAACGGGTCGGACAATTTATTGACCGGATTGGCTTAAAAAAATTCAAGGCCGATGTGCTGGCCGAATTCTACAAGGGCGTCAGCGAAACCACCGAACCGCTGGTCAGCCAGTCGGCTGCCGGGGAAAAAATCATTCCTGTGGCGGGCGGCCTGACCGAAGGAACGCTGGTGCTGGGTGACAAGATCACCGCCGACAGCGTGATCAGTGACATTATCCGGGTATATCCGCAAACGGTACCTGTCTTCCGCTCGTTTGGCATGGGCTGTCTGGGCTGTCCGTCCTCGACGGGGGAAGCGGTCCAGAAGGCGGCGGAAATACATGGGATCAAGGTGGATGAAATTCTGGCGGCACTGAACAAGGTTATATAGGCTTTTTTTACTACATTTCTTATCTTATGGCAGGAGGAATACAGATGAGTGCATTTTTAGGACATATTCACTATTGGCTATACAATAAGATCCGCTTGGTGATCAAACGGGAAGAACTGGTCTTTGCCAAAGCCCAGGAATGCTGCGGCGATACGGCGGAAGAACTGCGGGACCAGGTGTGGCAGACCTACGGGCAGCCACTGCCTGATGCCGATCTGGGTGATTTGATTGAGCACGGTAATATCCATGGCTGGCTGCAGCGGCAGATCAACCTGGCCGAGTCGAGAGAAGCGGCTTTGATTAAGGAATTGCTTGAGATTTGCGGCGGTGACGCCGAAGCGGCGATTTTCCGGGCTTTTGCCGAACATGGCGAGGGCTGCGGCCGTCATGCCGCCGAACAAAATAAATATGAAACCGACCGGGCTGACGGCATCTATCAGGCGCTGAATGATTACCTGCTGAACGGCATGCCCTGTGATCAGGCCGATGTCATGGTGGCTAACAGCGCTGATCAGGTCATCTGGAAGAGCGGCACCTGCCTGCAGGAACCCAACTGGAAACGGGTTGGTATCAGTGCTAAACCCATGAAAAAGTTATATCAGGAGTGGACACAAAATTTCGTCCGGGCAATCAATCCGGCCATGGAATACAGCCAGACTGCCGACACCGCTCAGGGCGAAGCCGTTAACCGGCACGAGATTAAACGGGTTTGATAAGCGATCTGAAGTCTAGGATATCGCTGAAGCGGAAAAACAGCCACCAGGCTGTTTTTTTGTATGATTATTTGGCAGTCTGCTGGACGTGCACAAAATAATTCCGATGATTCCTTCCAAGACACGGATAAAACGAGTATAATAAAACATAGAAAGAGTAGATAATTGGCAAAGAAAAAGTCTTTTTGTCGAATTATCGGCAGTAGGACTGAAGCGCTACCTTTTTTAGTTATTTTAGACAGTGTCCCAAAGCAAGAAGTTATGAATTGATCATATAGATAACCTTTTAGCAAACCTTCTTAAAGGAAGGGACGCAAAGCCATGGGTCTAAGGATGTAAATCTATGATAGCCAGGTTGCATAAAGCACCGGCTATTTTTTATTTTTTATCAGCCGCGAGGGAAGCTTGTTCCCCATATGGATAAGGAGATGGAGACATTGGCTGTAGGAAAATGTTCTTGTGGCAGCAAGCAGTATGAAGAGGTTGATATAACGCCGGCGGGAGCTCAGAAGAAGCGATCCTTTACCCGTTGCAAGCGCTGCGGCTTAGTTGTGGCGGGACAGGGAAACTGGCCGGAGGAAGAAGAGACGGGGCTGGTAAGCCATTGGGTAAGAGTCTTGCGGGAAAGTATGGGCTCCATCCTGCGGGCATAATCGCCCGAATTTGGGCAAGGGGACGGTTCGGGCGATTCTCATGAGCCGTTGCCGGAATCAGCGATTATGGCAGCCTTGCAACCGTCAGGCAGGGCCTTAGCTTAGCAGGAAAACGGCAGCAAACAGGGAACTATTACTAGTGGCCAATAAGCTGGGTCATTTCGTTAATTTAATAATACACCCAAACAAACGGATACTTCGTCTGCCTGTTTATGCCGGACTTTCCCGGTCTGGCTGAGGTGGGGTTTAGGAAAACCAAAGGAGATGGATAGCTTGGATATGCCTGCGATAATACAGGATGCGTTCAGCAGCGGCTTCTCGCTGCCGTCGGCGGCCAGCGCGGTGCCGGACATGACGCAGACAGTTGCTACAATAAAGGAAGTATGGGATGCCCAAACTTTTTCCGACATGGTCAACGGACAGGTCCATGTGCCTGATGATGTAATCAATCAGGCGCTGGCATCGATGCTGGAGCCCGGCGGACCGGTTACAGAAATGAAGGTTACGTCGCTAAAAAATCACCAGCTTAGAATTGAAGCGAAGACGGTCAAGGAAGGGCGGGTCGTGCTGGTCTGCACGGTGGAGCAATTAGTACATAATCAGGATCAATCGCTGCTAACACTGAAGGTAACTGATAAAAAGCTGCCGGACAAGCCCTTCGTGTCGTGGATTTTTTCACGGGTCAGTCTGGCCATGGTGAGCAAGGTTGTGGGACACCTGGATCCCTCCTACGGGTTAGATGTCAATATTCATGGGAATACTGTCACCATTGATTTTCGCCAGGCGCTGTACAATTCGCGGCTGGGCAATTTGGAGCTGTTCGGTTACCGGCCGGTGGATTATCTCACCGTGTATTCGCTTACGCCGCAGGACGGCTTTTCTGATATCAGCACTAACCTAGCGTTGCCGGAGCAGATAAAAACAATGATTAAAAATGTTTGGTTGTAGGGTGTGCTTTTAAATGAACGGAAGGAGCTAGGGCACAAAAAGCGCTGCCAGGGTTGCTTCGGATAGTGTTAAAACCACACCTTAAGACGGGAGGACAATCTGGTATGAAAAAAGTATTAACCATCGCCGGCTCGGATAGCAGCGGCGGCGCCGGCATCCAGGCTGACTTAAAAGCCTTTTCCGCCCAGGGCGTGTTCGGTATGAGTGTTATTACCGCCGTAACGGCGCAAAATACGCAGGGCGTACTGGCGGTGCAGGACATTGAGCCGGAAATCATCGCCAAGCAGATCGAAGCGATTTTTGAAGATATTGAGGTGGATGCCGTTAAAATAGGCATGGTTTCCCGGCCTGTGACCATCCATACCATTGCCGCCAAGCTGCGCCAGTACCAGGCGGTTAATGTGGTACTCGATCCGGTCATGGTGTCCAAAAGCGGCTATCATTTGCTGCAACCGGAAGCCCAAGCGGCCTTGGTGCAGGAATTGCTGCCTCTGGCGGCACTGGTTACACCCAACATTCCCGAGGCGGAAGTGATTGCCGGGATGAGCATTCATAATCTGACGGATATGGAAGAAGCCGCCCGGCGGATACACCGGCTGGGGGCGGCCTGCGTTCTGGTGAAGGGCGGGCATTTGCCGGATGACGCCACCGATATTCTGTATGACGGCAGCCGTTTTGAATATTTGGCGGCCAAACGGATTGCCACCAAGAATACTCATGGCACCGGTTGTACCTTGTCTTCAGCGATTGCAGCCAATATGGGCAAGGGCTGCGCGGTGACCGAAGCGGTGAAACGGGCCAAGGAGTATATTACTATTGCGATCGAACATTCGCTGGCTATTGGCAAAGGGGTAGGGCCAACCCATCATTTTTACGAGTTATATCGGAAGGCGGGGCTGGAATGAAAGACATTGACTATTCTTTGTATCTGGTGACTGACCGCCGGCTGGTCGGCGGGAAGGATTTTTACCAAAGCCTGGGAGAGGCCCTGGCCGGTGGGGTAACGTTGCTGCAGCTTAGGGAAAAGGAAGCCTCGTCGGCCGAATTCTATCGGATTGCGCTTAAGGTCAAGGAAATTTGCGGCCGTTACGACGTGCCGCTCATTATCAATGACCGGCTTGATATTGCCCTGGCCGTTGATGCCGACGGACTGCACATTGGGCAGCAGGATTTACCGCTGTCTGTGGCCAGAGGGCTGCTTGGCCGGGACAAGCTCATTGGCGTGTCGGCGACTACGCTGGCTGAGGCGCAACTGGCCGAAGCAGATGGCGCCGATTATCTGGGGATCGGGGCCATGTACCCGACAGGCACCAAATCGGATGCCCGGGCGGTGAGTCTGTCAGAACTGACCGCTATCCGGAAAAATGTAGCCATTCCGGTTGTAGCGATCGGCGGGATCGGAACGGCCAATGTGACGGAAGTCATGGGGACCGGCATTGCCGGCGTTTCGGTTGTTTCAGCCATATTGGCCCAGGACGATGTCCGTGCGGCAGCGCAGCACCTGCGTCAATTGATCATAACGGCATAATAACAAAACGGCTGTTACGCTATTCTTAGCGTAACAGCCGTTTTAGTTCTACTGGGGCAATGCCCAAAGAACAGCAAGCTATTTCCCCTATATGCAGGCTGTGTGAATAAAAGCATTTTGCGACAGCCTTCTTTGGGACTACAGTTTGTTGACAAAGCGCTGAATTAAGGGATACTCATACAACTGTCCGTCAACTGCCCGGACTGCGGCGATAACCGAGGTGACAAGCAGCAGCAGCCAGAAAATGGCCAGGACGGGCACCAGTAGAAAACCGATCAGCAAAGTGCATAATAAGCCGGTAATTGCTGAAAATACCAGAATAACCAAGTGAGCAACCAGAGCTTGTTTGGCATGTTCGTAAACAAAGTAATCCTCTCGTTTAAGCAGAAAGATCACCAGGGGAGCGACGATAAAACCCAGGCCGCCAAGCAGGTAGGCCAGATGGGCTAATACAGCCAGCAGTTTTTGTTCGCCGGTAATGTCGTTCATCGGAAAATACCTCCTAATTAGTTCCTATTTGAAAGAGTAACCAAGAATGGCGCAAAAAGCGCTCTCAGGGAACGCTGCGGATCGTTTAAAAACATGCTCTGGGCAGAACTGTTTACTATATAGTATGGCAAATTAGCCGCCGGTTGTATAGTAGTCTGTACGAAAAAGGCAATGCCGTGAGAACCCAGCGGCGGCGCGGCGACAAGGACTGCATATTTAATGAGTCTGCTGCATAAATAATTATTTTCATTTTTGCTTAATTTATTATTGCACTTTCACCTGATTATGATAAAATCATATCGTTGCGTTTTAGCGCGTCGTACAATACGAAAGGTAGGAGAGGATAATGGAAAAAACATTCAAATTGTCCCAGACGGCAGTGGAAAGGCTGGCGGAGAATTATGGGACGCCGCTTTTAATTTTGTCGTCAGAGCAGATTAAGCGAAATTACAATATGCTGGCAGAATATCTGCCGGGAGTGCATCTTTATTATGCAGTTAAATCAAATCCTAATGAGACTATTGTCCGGACACTGGCAGAGCTAGGCTCCTGCTTCGATGTGGCTTCAGATGGCGAGATGCAGGCGCTGACCGCCATGGGTATTGAACCGCATCGCATGGTTTATGCGAATCCTGTTAAGACGGCAGGCGGACTGGCCACGGCCAGATGTACCGGTATAAATAAATTTACCTTTGACAGTGAAAGTGAAATTGGCAAGATGGCCAAGGCTGTGCCGGGCGGTTCGGTACTGCTCCGGGTACGGGTGGACAACCCCAAGGCGTTGGTCGATCTGAATAAAAAATTTGGCGCCCATCCTGACGATGCCCTGCGGTTGCTGCGGCTAGCCCGTGAGCAGGGACTGGATGTGGCCGGGCTGTGCTTCCATGTCGGCAGCCAGTCGGTCAGCTCTGAAGCGTATTACGATGCGCTTAGAATTTGCCGCCGCTTATTTGATCAGGCGGCAGTCGAGGGCTTTAACCTGCGGGTTTTGGATATCGGCGGCGGGTTCCCCATCCCGGCCCTTAACGAAACAATTGATATTCCCGGCATTCTTACCGAAATCAACGCCGGAGTTCAAAAATATTTCCCCCATACCGAAATTTGGGCTGAACCGGGTCGTTTTATCTGCGGCACGGCAATGAATCTTATCACCCGGGTCATTGGCACCCAGGAACGTAACCATCAGCAATGGTACTTCCTGGATGATGGCCTGTATGGCACTTTCTCGGCCGTGATTTTCGATCACTGGGAGTTTGAACTGGAAACCTTTAAAAAGGGTGAACTCATTCCGGCCACTTTTGCCGGTCCGAGCTGTGATTCACTGGATATCATGTTCCGGGACAAGCTGACGCAGCGTCTGGAACTGGACGACCTCATCCTGGTGCCCAACTGTGGTTCCTATACTTCGGCTTCGGCTACTGTATTCAACGGTTTCGCCAAGACGCCGATCATTGTCTGGGAAGAAGTGCAGCATTTGTTTGATGCTTCTGAACAACTGGCGGCAGCCGTTTAACCGGTTGCCAGTCTAAAGCAAAGACGCGACGGTCTCTCCTGAGGGAGAAGCTGTCGCGTCTTTTTATGGCTTTTTTCTGGTGGAGGAAGCTGCTGCTTCGTCGAGCAAAGCCGCTGTGACCTGCTCCAGCACTGCCTGCCAGCCGCCGGTTTGGGACTGCCGGAAGAGGCGGGCTGACGGATACCAGGGACTGTCCTGCCGTGTTAACAGCCAACGCCAGTCGGGATCAAGGGGGAGTAAAATCCAGACCGGTTTGCCCAAGGCGCCGGCCAGGTGGGCTACGGCAGAATCAACGGTGATGACCAGATCAAGGTGACTGATCAAGCCGGCCGTTTCGGTAAAATCATTTAATTCTGCCGAGACATTAAGAATAGCCGAATCGCCGTCGGTCAGATCCGCTGCCCGGTCGTCCGCCTGCAGGCTGATCCAGTGAATTTGTGGGTGCCGTTCCGGTAAAGTCCGGAAGACCGAAAACGGGATGGAACGGTTATGGTCGTTGTCATGTCTGGGATTGCCGGCCCAGACAATGCCGATTCTGGGACGGCCGGGCATCAGGTCAGCAAGGCGCTTGCGCCATTTGGTTACTTGTGTGACCGGTGGTTTGAGATAGGGGATGGCGGTAGGAATACTTGCTTCTTCCGTGCCGAACCGATAGGGCAGGCTGTGGAGCGAGCAGGCAATATCGTACTCTTCCAGCGGAACCTGTCCCTCCGCATAGACCGGACAGTCCAGGGAGTGGGCGAGCAGCCGCAGCAGGGGCTTTTGAACCACCACCCCGACAGCGGTTGCCAGGCTGGTGAACAGTGTGGCATAGCGGATAAAATGCAGAGTGTCGCCAAAGCCTTGCTCGAAGAATAAAAGCAGGCGGCGATCGCTAATATTCTCTCCCTGCCAGGACGGCAGAGGGGGCTGTGAATAGCTAAAGGCAATGAGACGTTTTTCGTAATAATCCCAGCCGGGCCGGTAGCGGCCCTGGAGCAAATAAAGGGTGCCGAGACCGAAAACCGCTTCCGCCGTTTTTGCCGGCGCCCCGTTTTGAATCGCCTGTTGATAGTAGTCTTCGGCTTCTGTGTAACGTTCCTGTTTACGGAGGATGAGAGCCAGCCGGCGCAGCAGACCCGGCCTACCGGGATGATAAGTAAGGGCCTGGCGAAGGCAGGCTTCCGCTTCACTGAAGCGGTTTAATTTGTTTAAGACGGAAACTAAATTGGTTGCGGCCAGGGCAAAGTCCGGTTTTAATGCAAGGGCCCGGTTCAAGTGGGTGATCGCCTCGACCGGCCGGTTCAGCTCATGCAGGATGAGGGCCAGGTTATTGTGAGCTTCGACATAATGGGGCTGCAACTCCAGCGCTGTTTGGAAGGAGCTTAGGGCCTCCGGCAGACGTTGCAGTTTCTGGTAGGTCAACCCTAGATTATTGTGGGTGACAGGGTTGCCCGGTTCCAGTTGGAGCGCCTGCCGAAAAGCCCTGACGGCCTCTTCCGGCAACTGGGCCTGTGACAGAAGGATGCCGCGATTGTTGTAGGCCTCCGTATAATTGGGGCGCACGGCAAGCGCCTGATCCAGATAAAACTGCGCCCGATGCAATTCACCGGCTGCGGCCACGACCAAGGCCAGGTTGTTGTAGGCTTCGGCAAAGTCGGGTTTCAGGTCCAGAGCCATGGTAAAGCAGGCTTTGGCGCCGTCCAGGTGGTTGAGGGTATGAAGTACGAGACCGAGCTGGAAATACGTATAAGGTGAGGCCGGGTTTAGTTTAGCAGCGAGGAACAGGACAGCGGCGGCGCACTCCGGTCGTTGACTGTCTTTTAGCAGTAATCCCAGCGCATAGAGGGCCTCGGTATAATCGGGCTTGAGAGCAAGCGCCCGGCGCAGATGAGCTTCAGCCTCATCCAGCCGGGTTTCCCGCTGAGCCAGCAGACCCAGATTATAGTGGCCTTCCGGACGGTCAGGATATAAGTGAATCAGGTCCTGAAAAGCCTGCCGGGCTTCTTTTTGCTTACCAGCCAGGGCCAGAGTGATTCCTGCTTTCAGGTAGGTTTCAGGCAGCATGGTGTTCCCTCTTTCTGTAGATATAGATAATACGACCTGTTTAGCATCTATCATATCGGGGGAAGCTTGGAATTTTATTTGGAAAAGAGAGACCGTCAATTCGACAGGCGACATAAAAAAGATATACAATAAAGGGATTTAATGGAATACAAAGAATATAGTACAGGCGGTTTTGGTGCACATTTGTCAAAGTAGGCAGAAAGTGCGGCAAAACCGGTATATTATACGATATCAAACCGAAGAAGGAGGAACAGATTGCGAAGGATTGTTGCAATTATAAGTGGGGTTTTATTTTTGTTACTGGCCGTTAGCCCGGTGTTGGCCGAACCGGCCGGCCCGGAGGGAGGGCCAGGGGTGGGAACGGTTACGGAGGGGCATGCCTACCTGCCCAAAGGAATCAAGCTGCAAGCCCGATTGTTGGACACGTTGGACTCAAGAACCAGCAAGCCGGGAGATAAGTTTTCATTTAAGCTTTTGCAGAATGTGATTGTTGCTGATACTGTGATTATTGCCCAGGGGACGACCGGTGAGGGGGTCGTAAAAACCGTAAAGCGGGCCGGCTTGTTTGGCCGGGGCGGTGTGATTGAATTGGAAGGCGTCGGCATTAAGACCGTTAACGGCATCCAAGTCCCGGTAATCCTGCGGCAGCACAGTGCTAACGGCGGGCACACGGCGGATTTGGATTGGTATGATGATGCATCCAGCGCTACCCCAGCCTTAACCGTTGGTGTCATGAGCGGTATTGCGAGCGGTTTGGAGGTGCAAATCGGTGCCGGTACCAAATTGATTTTGGAGTTGCCCTATGCGATCGACCTGCAGGCCACGCCGGAACAACTGCAGGAGCAAACGAAGCCGCCGGCCCCGGAAGCGGCGGGACCTGTAAAGCCGGAGCTTGCTGGCTAGTACATTATCAGCCCTTTTAATAGTAAGATTATGTTTATTTAGAAAAGGAGAAGGTACAGATGAAAAAGATGTTCATATTCGTTTTGCTTATGATGCTGGCGGTTTCGGTGGTGAGTGCCAATCCGGCCCAGGAGCCGGCCAATGCCGGTGTTGCCGAAGTTTTACCCGGCCATGCCTATGTTCCCAGGGGAACGATGATTCCCTGCGAGCTGTTAACGGAGGTCAGTTCGGGCAAGAATAAGGTCGGCGATAAGATTAACTTTAAAGTGCTGGAGGATGTCACCGTAGGCGACGCCATCGTCATTGCCAAGGGAACCACCGGTGAAGGCTATGTTAAAACCGCCAAGAAGGCGGGGCTGTTCGGCAAGGGTGGTTCTATTCAGTTGGATGCGACCGATGTAAATACCGCAAGCGGGATAGAAATTCCTTTGACGATGGATGTTTCTAAAATGGGTGGCGATCATCCTGTGGAAATAAATTATAATAACTCCATTGCCGGTGCCGTCATATCCGGCTTATTCTCGGGCAGCAATCAAAAGATTGCCGCCGGTACCAAATTAACGGTGTTTGTTCCGGTTAATGTGGACTTGCAGGTGAAGCCTGAGCAGTTACCTGCCGTCAGCAAAGAGGGGGCGGCCGCACAGCCTGGTAAGGCTGTGTTTGTTCAAACGGCTCCGGTGACCGATATTGCCGTAGCAGCCGGTGATGCTTGGTCTTATGAAGGAAGCAAGGGAACAATTCACTTCACTATTGATGAAATCGGGAAAAAGACAATCAAGGGAAAGATTTCGTCCAGCGGCCCGGGCTTGCTGACTTTTGAACAGGCCTATGAGACCGCCAAGAGCAATCAGTATTTTTCCTTCAAGGCCAAAGACAAGGAGAAAGGCAAAACTTATATGGTTCAGCTATACGTGAGAGCCGATAATACCGTACAGTACACTATCACCGATTCGCCCAAAGCCGATCAGGAATCGGTCATTTTGGTAAAACAACCTGGGAAAAAGTTTTAGGAGACCTGATTCAATGAGCCTGCCGATGCTGGCGGAAAAAAATCCTTCAGGCCGCGCAGTGCCAAGTAATCACTGACTCATTATCGTAAAGACTTACTATCCTGCTGACAGGATAGTAAGTCTTTTTTGCGTGACCTATAAAGCTAAGCCTGTTTGCTCAACAGCCGGACTGATGATACAATACTGGTAAAAGACAATAGAAAAACAAAGATTTGGTGCAGTGAGAGAGGATGATAAGAAATGAACTATACGCCGGCGGCAGAAATAGAAAGAAGAATTAAGAAGTTTCAGGCGAAGCTGGTTGCTCAGGAGCTGGATGGCGCACTGCTCCTGTTAAACGCTGATCTGTATTACTTTACCGGTACGGTGCAAAACTCGTTTTTATATATCCCAGCCGGCGGTGAGCCGGTACTTATGGTCAGACGCAGTGTCAGCCGGGGGCGGACGGAATCGCCGCTGACGAACATCGTGCCCATCAGAAGTCCGAAAGAAATGCCGGATATTCTTGCTTCGTTTGGTTACCGGGACGTTAAGCGCGTCGGCATGGAGCTGGATGTACTGCCCTTTAATCTTTACCAGACCTACAGAAAGCTGTTTTCCCCGGCGGAGCTTAGCGATGTTTCACCGCTCATTAAGGAAATCCGCGCCATTAAGACGCCTCATGAGATTGGCCTTCTCCGGCAGGCTCTGCAGGTGGTGGACAAGGCATTTCAGGCCGTACCGTCCTTCTTAAAGGAAGGTATGACCGAATTGGAAGCGGCGGCTTTATTTGAGGCCGAATTGCGGCAACGGGGTTACGCGGGCTGCTGCAAAATGAGGTCGTTTAACCAGGAGTTCTTTTACGGCAATGTCTGCAGCGGCAGCAGCGGCTTTGATCCCAGCTTTTTTGACGGGCCGGTGGGCGGCTCGGGTGCGTGTCCTTCCCATCCCCAGGGAGCCGGTTGGAAAAAGATCAGCCGTAATGAAGTGGTGTATATTGACTATACCTCGCTCATTGAGGGCTATACGGGCGATCAGTCGCGGGTGTTCTGTATCGGTGAACTGAGTCCGCAACTGGTAAAAGCCTTTGAGGCAGCACTTGCCATTCAAAAAGCAGTGCTGGCCAGCATAAAGCCGGGGACTCTGGCGGAGGAACCGTATCTTTTAGCGCTTAAGCTGGCCGAGGAAATGGGCTACAAGGATCATTTTATGGGCTATAAAGATCACCAGGTTAAGTTCCTGGGCCATGGTATCGGTCTGGAGCTGGATGAATGGCCGATTTTTGCCAAAGGGATGAAGACACCGCTGCAGCCGGGCATGACGTTCGCTCTGGAACCTAAATTTGTATTCCCCGAAGGGGCTATCGGCACCGAGAACAGCTTTGTCATGACGGAAACAGGACCGGAGTATTTGAGCATTACACCGGAAGTGATTACTTATTTGCCGTAGATGATTGCTGTAGAGCTTATTGACGATAAAGGCAAGTAAGCTTGCCAACGTCTGTGGCAATATTGTCTTGCAGGGTAGTGAAGCGGAATACGGGCAAGCTGTACAGGTGTTTGAGCATTGTCGCCGCTTGCGGGTGTTGGCGGCAATAAGAGACTGGCGGCGCACCAACTGGGCATTTCCCGTCGGAAGCTTTACCGGTTGTTGGAAAAAATAAAATAAATTTGAGATAGGCGTGCAGTTTTGTTGTATCAAAACCGCACGTTTTTTTGTATCTTTGCACATAAAAAGGTTTGAAGTACGGTGAATTGTCATATGCTGTTACGACGTTTGCTACATAAATATAGCAAACATTATAAATTTCACTACTGGCTGGGTTGACGTAAGCTGTCGCCCGACAAGAGCAGTCTCTTTGGTTTTTACTTGCAATGAAGAAATAAAACAAAAAATGCGATAATCGTGCGGTTGCTGTATCTGAATCGCACGATTATCGCATTTTCGCACGTGCAAAGAGGCGGAAAATGGCGAATTAAGAGCATTCCATGATTGGCATCATTCTTGCAATTTAAGAATGTAGAATCGATTTGTTGTCGCCACAGTCAGGGAGCGGGTTTAATTTAGTTTTAAGCTGTCTTAAATCAGCCCTGTCGGTAGGGTTAACAGGAGGATTCTTGTCGATATGGAACAGGAGGAGTTATTGTGTGGAGGAAAAGAAATTTTTGTAAAGCTGTCGGCAGTATGGTGGCAGCGGTATTATTGGTTGGCGGGGCTTATTCCCAGGCCGAAGAAGGGAGCGGAACATTACCGGAGCTTACGCTGGACAAGAGCTTTTATTATGTGCGATCAACTGAGCAGGACAAGTCGGACTGGCTGAAAAGCAGTGATGTGAGTCTCTGGTTTACGCAGGACGGTAAGCCGATCTATTCGTTTGAGACCATTCAGCCTTTCGGTAAGGTGGACTCGAAGGGGCAATTGCGGTTTTGGCAGGGCCGCTACGCCTATAACAGCGAAAGCAAGGGGACTGCCAATTTGGGCCTGGGCTGGCGCAAGCTGTCGGCGGACAAGAGCAGCATTGTCGGGATCAATACGTTCTATGACTATGCCTTTGAAAATAATCTGTCCCGGATTGGACTTGGCTCGGAATATTTCCACGGGCTAGGGGAATACCGGG
>NZ_FQZD01000044.1 GCF_900141835.1 Propionispora hippei DSM 15287
GTCCTGAGAGTCGGCATAGTTGTTAGCGGAGGTTAAAGTCTTCTGGCTCTGAGAGTCAGTATAGTTATTAGCGGAGGTTAGAGTCTTCTGGTCCTGAGAGTCGGCATAACTCTTGGCGGAGTCTAATGTTTTCTTATCCTGAGAATCAACATATTTTATGTCAGCTTTATTAGCTTCTAATTTGTCAATTCGAGAGTTTGGAATAGGATCTTTGCAATCGTTGTTACCTACTAATTCTTCATAGGCTAGGTTGCCTTTATCTTTATCTGAAGGACCCTTATCTCCTGAGTTTGCCCAGGCTGGAACTGTGTAGAAGCTTTGTAATGAGATGCATAGTGCCAGTGCGGCAACTTTGGCACGTTTTGATGTACTCAATTTTTCATATACCTCCCTGATTTGTTTACGTTTTTAAGAAAGGGAATAGGGAATACCAGTGTAGAGTTACAGGATTATAAAAATCATAGATCACCTCCGGTGTGACAAGTACCCGCATCATAAAGTGTCCAAGTTTCCTTTATCATGCTGAACATAAGTAGGGATGGATAAAGAGAGGTATGTAACCGCCATCATGTCCTGGGTATTCCATTTATATACATAATTGGTATTGAATATGACGAGGGGAATAAAAAAACAACTGCTTTACATAGCAGTTGTTTTCACAGAAAAAAATTAATTGTTGTTCGATACTTCGATTCCATTGATAAAGACATGCTCAACTTTGGTGGATACTGCAAAGGGAGGGCCATCCAGTATAACAAGGTCGGCATCTTTACCTGGCTCGATACTGCCTACCCGGTCGCTGACACCGATAATTTCGGCTGCCGATAAGGTAATGGCTCTTAAGGCGACAGCTTCCGGCAAGCCTTCCCGGATGGCCAGAGCAGCTTCTAAGCGCAGGCTGCTGACCGGCAGGAAGGGATGATCGGTAATCAGGGCAATCTTAACGCCGGCTTGGTGCAAAATAGCCGGGGTCCGGTAAGTCCGGTCCTTAAGTTCCACCTTGACCCGGGCAGTGATGGAAGGGCCAACGGTGGCCGCTATTGAGCGGCGGGCCAGTTCTTCGGCAATTTTGTGAGCCGAGGTGGCATGTTCGATGGTTAGTTTCAGTCCGAATTCATCGGCAATACGGATGGCGGTCATAATGTCGTCGGCGGCATGGGCATGGGCTCGCAAGGGAATTTCACCATGCAATAGCATCAGTAAAGCTTCCATTTTCAGGTCCCGGCCCACTTTGCCTTTGGCCAGGTCTTTCTCATAATTTAAGGCGGCGATCAGGTTTTCCCGGATCATAGCGGCAATAGTCATCCGGGTGGAAGGAGCCCGGTCTTTTTTCATGTACATTTGGATCGGATTTTCACCAAAGGCCATTTTCATACCGGCCGGTTGGCGCATGATCATGTGGTCGATCACTTTGCCATAGGTTTTGATGGCAATGCTTTGGCCGCCAATGACATTTTCACTGCCCGGTGTGACAATTATGGTCGTGGTACCGGAGGTATAGGCGTCTTCCAGACCGCGGTCTTCCGGATTGATGCCGTCCAGAGCCCGCAAATGAGGGCATACAGGCTGATTGACTTCGTTTTTATCAATATGAGCTGTTCCCACTGCCTCCTCGGCAATACCCAAGTGAGTATGGCAGTCTATGAGGCCGGGAATAATGACTTTATTCGTGGCATTAAGACACAAGGCGTCGTGTGGTATAGCCAGGCGGCTGCCGACGGCCAGAAATTTTCCCTGATCGATTAACAGACAGGCGTTAGGCACGATATCACCGGATACGGTATAAACGGTCCCGCCGAGAATAGCCAGCATAAGCAAGTCCTCCTGATAAATAGTACCTTTGTAGCATGTCCGGTCCAGTGATTTTTATGTGAGGCTTTAGGACGTGTATTCAAACTATCCGAAACGCTCCTGGCAGCATTTTTGTGCCATACTTCGTTAACGTTTTTTTGAAATAGGGGCCGCTATTCCCGAAAATCTTGCCTTGTCTGGCGCAAAATCACTCGTTATGGATCATTCCGTTAATTTGAAGACACGCTCTAGGAGAAGAGTTGCGGGGCGCCGACGGGTATAGTATAATTTACCTGAAAGATAAATAACTGATGAGTCATGATAATCCACGAATGAGAGAGCCTTTCTCATTGTGGATTTTTTAATCAGGAAGGATAAAGTATGAAAAAATCGCCGGAAGAACTAGCCCTTCCTTTGTGGCTGTGCCAGGAGCGTCCGCCGGCGTGGCCGGAAGCGTCGAGCAGGCGGTGGCTGCGCGTTCATTATCTGGAGAAAACCTGGCGGTCTATTCAGAATGTTTTGCTAAGCGACGGCGAACAGGAAAAGCTGCTTGATCGCAACGGATTATTGCAGCGACTGGAGCCACGCAGCAAGATGCTGGGGAGTTTTTTGCTACTCATTGCACTGGCCGGGGCGCAGCAAGTGCTGACGCTCTGTTTGCTGCATGGTTTATTATGTATTCTGGCCGGCGTTTCACGGATAGGGTGGCGCTATTACGGCCGGCGTGTACTGCTGCCGACGCTGCTATTTAGCGGCTGGCTATTGTTGCCCGCTTTGACCGGCCATATTGTTCCGGGTGAGGCTTTGTTTAGTTTAACCGGACCGTCGGGTTATGTATTGACAATAACCCGGCCGGGAGTAACGGCAGCGGAGACGGTTTTACTGCGTGCGGCCGGTTCTATAGGAACGGTGCTGCTGGTTATGGCGACTACCCGTTGGGATACGCTGACCAAAGCACTTGCCTGTATGGGAGTGCCTTGCTCCCTGGTCATGGTATTGGATATGACATACCGTTATTTATTTTTGTTTTTACAGCTTTTAGAGGAATATATTATGGGTAGAAAGAGCCGTATGGTGGCAGGGGAAGATCAAAAAAACAGCCGGGAATGGATTGGTTTGGCTTTAGCCGGCTTTTTCCGGATGGCTATGGAATACAGCAGGGAGATCGAAGCGGCCATGCGGGAAAGGGGCTATTCCGGGCGGTATTCATATCAGCCGCTGGGCAAGCTGCGATTGGCTGACACGGTTTTTCCGGCGCTGATGCTTGTTATTTGTCTTAGTGTATGGGGGAGTTGAGTATGCCATCACCATTGTTTGCCCTGGATAAGCTTAGCTATGAATATCAGCCGGGGAAAAAAGCGCTTGTCGATGTAACGCTGCAAATTATGCCGGGAGAAAAGGTAGTATTGCTGGGGCCTAATGGCTGCGGTAAATCAACCTTGCAAAAGCTGCTGTCAGGGCTATTGTTTGCCACAGGTGGCTCGCTACAGGTTTTTGGCCGGCAAATTAATGAACGTACGATGGGAGATAAAGCTTTTGCCGCTATTTTCCGGCAAAGGGTAGGTTTTGTGTTTCAAAATTCCGATGTGCAAATGTTCTGTTCCAGTGTGCTTGATGAAATTATGTTCGGTCCGCTGGCAATGGGGATGACCGCCAGCCAGGCAAGGCAACGGGCGACAGAGCTTATGGAATTAATCGGAATTGGCGGGTTGGCCGGACGGCTACCCCATCATTTAAGCGGCGGTGAGAAGAAAAAGGTTATAATCGCCGCCATATTGGCAACCAATCCTGAGGTGTTGCTCTTTGATGAGCCGACTAACGGTTTAGACCCCCGGACGCAGCGCTGGATGATACAGTTGCTGCAGCAACTGCAGCGTCAGGGAAAAACCTTAATTACGGCCACGCATTGTCTGGAGCTGGTGCCGGAGCTGGCGGACCGGGTGATTGTCATTAATGAGCAGCACCGGTTGGCTGCCGACGGTGAAGCCATTGATATTTTACGGAATAAAAAGCTGCTGCTGGCGGCTAATGTGATTGATGAAAGGTATCATATTCATGCGCACGGCGCCGATGCTGCCGTGCATATCCATCAGGAGGACCGATAATATGACTGAGGAGTGTTGTTGGTATGATCGCCTGGCTGCCGTTTTAACCCGTCGAAGCGGTAAAATTCATGGCGATAGCGACGGTTTTCGCCGGGCAGCGGTATTAATTCCATTAGTAAAAACCGGCGACAGTACGGCGGTTCTATTTGAGATACGGTCAATGGAGCTGTTGGCTCATGCCGGTGAAATTTGTTTTCCCGGCGGGCGGATCGAGGCAACGGATCATGATATTTGCCAGGCCGCTTTAAGGGAAACAGAAGAGGAGCTTAATATCGCGGCCGATCGCATTCGTCTGATTGGCGCCATGGATATGGTAGCCAGTCCCACCGGCAATATTTTGTATCCGGTGGTGGGCGTGCTCGAGGATATGGAAGGCATTAGGCCGAATCAGGAAGTAGCCGAATATTTTACCGTTCCCTTGCCATATTTACTGAATGTCCAGCCGAAGCAAGGCAAGCTGGAAATGGCTACCCGGCCGTTAGATGAAGATTCGCTGAGTGCATTTCCGGCTGAATACGAGCTGGATTGGAAAAGCCGGCGCATGTTTCCGGTATTTTCCTATCAGTATGAAGATAAGAAGATTTGGGGATTGACGGCTGGTGTTCTGCACAATTTTATAGCTCTGTGCCGCGATTTGGCCATAAAATAAGCCCTCCAATGTGGAGGGCTTTGTTTTTTTAGATTATATGCGGACGACTTGATCAATGCGCCAGTTTTGTCCATGAACAGCTTGGTTGTAGAGCTCGGTAATGGTTTCAAACAGGGTGCTTTTTTTTACGGTCCGTTTTTTGGTCAACAGGGAGAATTTGAACCATCGGCCTTCCCGGGAAAGCTGATAATTAGCTTTGTTGATCTCCAATTGGATGGTTTTGGTTGGGGAATGCAGTAAAGCGTCCTCCAGCAGCTTAACAGAGGGTCCATCGAGTGGCGGCGTGGGAATCGACAAGCGGTCTCTAAGATCTTTCAATATCAACACGCTCCCTTGTTATAGATGTAGTTATTTAACGAATATTATAACATTTCTGAAAGATAAATGCCTGTTGCTAAAACAGGGTAAAATGATCGTCTGCTCCATTTATAGCAAAGAGTAACCGGATTCTTGTAGATTATGCAGTATTTTAAATAAATTTCTTGTAAACGTCAAACATTAGCTTTCTTCTTAGGCCGGAGATGATGTTACGCGGCAAAGGCTTGCTTGATTTTCGGTGCGGGCGACAGCTTGTTTTGATGTATAAGAAACGGGTAAGCGCCGATACTAATAGTAAGTAAGCATAGAAAGGGTGAAGAGTTTGCGCTGTAAAAAAACAACGATCCTATGGGTTGTATTGGTTACCATTTTTGCTTTGCTGCTGACAGCCGGTTGCGGCGGCACAAAGTCACCGGCTCCCAAGCCGCTTCAGGGGTCTGATCCCAATACTAATGTAGCGCAATCTGACGGACGTTTGATTATCGGTTATTACGAGAATCCCTGGCCGGGTACTCCGGATAAGACCGGATCATTTCCAAGTATGAAAACATATGCCAAGAGTATGTCCGGTGTAGGTCCCTTTTGGTACCGGGCCAATCAGGACGGAACATTGGAGGCCAAGGACAGTCAACTGGTATATGATACGGCCCGCGGTTTGAATCTCAAAATGTTTCCGCTGGTTACCAACAAGTCCGGTGCGACCGATACTATTTTAGGGGATGCCAGTGTACGTACCAAGGTAACGGATAACATTGTTAAGCTGGTACAGGAAAAGCAGTATGACGGTATCAATATCGACTTTGAATTGCTGCAGCCTAAGCATCGCGATAATCTTACCGCTTTTATGGCTGAATTGTACCCTAAGATGAAGGCCTTGAATAAGACCTTGATTATTTCGGTATTTCCTCAGGTAGATGTAGCGGAGGATGTTTCCGGAGCTTATAATTATCCGGAGCTGGCTAAGTATGCCGATTATCTTCAGATTATGACCTATGATCATCACTGGTCGACTTCGCCGCCCGGACCGATTGCCCCGATTGACTGGTATGAAAAAAATATAAAGTATGCCATCGAACAATGTGGCGGTCCCCAGAAGGTACTGGTCGGCTTGGGTGCCTATGGCTATGACTGGTCAAAGGATAAGGAAACAGAAACGGTCACTTACGTGGACTCCATTGTCCGGGCTGAGCAAAACGGAGCAAAGGTGCTTTTCGATGACAACAGCAAGTCGCCGTATGTTAAGTACGGTAATCATGAAATATGGTTTGAAAATGCCGAAAGTACTTCCGCGAAGCTGGATGTGATTGCAAAATACAAACCGGCGGGAATTGCCATTTGGCGTTTGGGGCAGGAACAACCGGATATTTGGCCGTTAATTGATCAGAAATTTCCTAAGAAGCAATAAAAAAATCACCTGCCGCCAACAGTCGGCAGGTGATTTTTGAAAGGTGTGCAATATATACTGGTAGAGGCTGTCTGTGTCAGGCGGTCTAGATGGATAGGAACAAGGAGGCGGCTATATGGAACAAAGAGTGATAACGGTAGAGGGAATGAGCTGCGGTCATTGCAAAGCGGCAGTGGAAAGAGCCGTACTTGCTTTACCGGGGGTTATTGCAGCCACCGTAAACTTGGAGGAGAAAAAGCTTGCTTTGGATTATGATAACAGTCGGGTTACTTTAGTCCAGATTGCATCAGCTATAGAAGAAGAAGGCTATACGGTTGTTTCACGCTAAAACAGCGAAGCGGCATCGGAGTAATCCAATGCCGCTTCGCTGTTTTGTTTAATAATGCTTATGAGTCAAAGTCAATAATGAAGTGTTCAGGGTTTTTGTCTAAGTTCAATTCAAGCAGTTGATTGAGGTGGGTGCTGTCTTCATCAGCCAAAATCCGTACGACCGGTATAGTGTTATTGGGACCGGTCATTTCCACAATCAAGCCAAGCTGATTATTATTCAGCTTTACTGTTGAGCCCAAGGGATAAGCGGCAATGCTTTTCGTAAAATGAGCTACGATTTCGGGATTAAAATAAGTGCCGGCCGCTTTATTAAGGATCGCTGCCGCATAGTACACCGGTGTAGGTTTCCGGTGGGGCAGGCCGGTAATCAGACGGTCATAGACATCGGCAATGCTGATAATTTGCGCATATTCATGGATCACATCGCCGGAAATTCCCATGGGATACCCGCTGCCGTCCCAGCGCTCGTGATGCTGGAAGCAAGCATTTATAATATCCATGGATAAGGACGTATTTTCTTTGAGAATTTCCAGGGTATAAAACGGATGTTGCCGGTATTCTTCCTTTTCCTGGGCAGTCAGTCGCCGGGGGAACTGAGCAGATAATCTTTTGGTGAATTTTATCTTTCCCACATCATGCAGCATGGCGGCCAGGCCGAGTTCTTCCAGGCGTTGGGTGTCATAGCCCATGGCGGTTCCGGTAAGTACTGACAGCAGGCAGGTATTGACGGCATGGGAGAACATATAATCTTCTTTTTGGCGAATATCCATCAGGTGATGCATTGTTTCCGGATTGTCCAGAATCCGGGTGACCAGATTGCTGACAAGAACTTTGATCTTATCCAAGGGCACGCCCTTGCCGAGCCGGAAATCATGGATGACTTTCCGTGCCGTCTGCTTGGCTTGTTGGCGAAGTTCAGTCTGGGACGGCTCTTTTGCGGGAGACGGAGCAGGGGGCGCATCGTCAATGTATAGATAAGTAATGCCTTGATTGCGCAGATATTCGATATATCTTTGTTTAAGTTCAATTCCCTCATGCAGCAGTACGGTTCGGTCCGGCGCGACCAGCGCCTGGGACAGATGCATGCCGGGCTTAAGAGCATTTAATGGGATACGGCGCATGCAAGTACCTCCTTGTAGTAAGATGGTCATCAGTGTCTATATCTATTGTGCGGCATAAGCCAAGGGTTAAATCGGGCGCATAGACTGGCTGGTTTCCTTGTGCCTCGCCGGCGTACATGATTTAGTGATATAACATATATAATATTCTACAAGGGATAGCGTTTTCTTTTAATTTTCGGAAGTATTTAAGAAAAGGGATATGGCAGGCTGTTTATTCCCGGCAAATACCGGATAAGCTACCGCTGGCGGGAACGCATGCTTTCATTGGATCGGGTGCCGCGACATAATCCAGGCCCCATTGGCACATGGTTGTTAAAATGGGTAGAATGGTCCTGCCGGCATGGGTCAATGAATATTCAACCTTCGGCGGTACCTGAGTGTATACAAAGCGTTTGACTAAGCCGTCCTGCTCCAGCTCCCGAAGTTGTTGGGTCAACATTTTCTGGGTAATTTTCGGCAAGGCCTTTTTTAATTCACTAAAGCGCAGGATATTTTCTCCCAAGTGCCAGAGGATCAGAGACTTCCATTTGCCGCCGATTAATTCTAGCGTTAATTCCATAGGGCACTGGTATTCAGTATTGCGAAAAGTAAGCAAGGGAATAAACCTCCAAAATAGTATAAATTTGCAACACGGGCTATTTATAGTATATAAAAAGATACTATGGAACTAATAAGTGCGTACTTGCTAATATATATATTACTATGTAATATTATAGCATGTAGAAACAGTGTTTGCAGCAACTGTAAATAGATCGTAAGATAAGGCTTAAAAGGGATATTGGAGAAGACTTGGAAATCCTCAGTTTTAGCCAAGGCCGTTCTGGCGCTGGCCTAATAAAAAATTTATGCTGGAGGGAATTGAGTGTGGTTAAAGAGGTACGGTATAACGAATATGCTAAACAGGCTCTGGACATGATCCCCAAGGGAGCATTTTTAACAACCGCGGCGGGTGAGGCAGTCAATACGATGACCATAGGCTGGGGGGCGATCAGCCATATTTGGCAGAAGCCGGTATTTATAGTTCTGGTGCGGCCATCCCGTTATACTTATGAACTGATTGAGAACAGCTCGGAATTTACGGTAAGCGTCCCACTACATGACGATATGAAGAAAGCATTGGCATTGTGCGGCACCAAATCAGGACGGGATATGGATAAAATCAAAGCCGCCGGCTTAAGCGTGTTGCCGGGGCAAAAGGTCGGGGTACCGGTCATTAGCGGCGCCGGCCTGCATTTTGAATGTAAAATCGTCTACAAGCAAAAGATGGACCCATCCCTGTTTGACCCAGGTCTGGCAAAGACCTGCTATCCAGAAGGGGATTATCACACGCTGTATTACGGTGAAATTGTGGCTTGCTACCAGGAAGCGTAAGCGGTAATTAACCGGGTTATATTGGAAAAGAGCGAACTGAGACAGAAACTGTTTGCCGTCGTGAAAGATATAAATAGTGTAATAAAATAAAAGTATGCGTTCCGTAAATAAATGCGGAACGCATACTTTTATTTTGGAAATGTCTGCCTGAAGGTGTCACTTTGTTTATGGGCAATTACAGGAGACGGTGTACATGGTATAATGAAGTTGCATAGATTGGTATATTTGCCGCTTTGATGAAAAGACCGGCTGGTGGAGCACCAGGTTATGCGGATATAATCAGTGGTTGCCCATAGGCCACAGCGCTATGGCGGCAGATATTACTCCGGTTGGCCAACCTTTTTCACCGGAAAATAAATTTGGGTGATAAAAGAGGCCGCCGCAGGTGCTTCCATAGGTCCTTTAAGATATTGCTCATAAGGAGGGGCAGCCATTTCATAGTTGTTTTCGGCAAGCCATTCTGTGAGTTTGGCGTAGACATGGGGCAGGTTGGAGTAGGGGCCTTGGCAAGTCGCTGTTGCACAGAGGCCGCCGGGCAGGATGCGGGTATGGGCGTTTTGCTCCTGAACCGGCAGAGCGACCTCCGTATCGTTATCGGCCGGATCAAATTCCTTGTCATGATAGATCGACATAGGAGGTCCGGCAAGCGGCAGGTTTTGCGAGCAGGCCAACTCGAACAGTTTGCCGATATAGGTGCCGTAGTCTTCGACGCTCATCCGCTGCCGGCTATGCAAAATAGGTTGTGGTTTTACTTCCACTAAGGTGACCTGAATTTCGTCCAGGAAAGACATAATATCAACTCCTCTTTCTAAATGTAAAATGTCCATTGTCAGCCGGTGTTCCAGGGTTTTATAGTAGTCAATCCTAGCCTGGAGCTCCTGCTTTTTAACAGTGATTTTTTCCAGCAGGTATTTTTTGTCGGTGGAAGCAAGTAAAAATACAATTTCATCGAGTGAAAAACAGTAATCCTTAAGCCTGGTAATCAGTAATAACTGACGGAGCTGTGAAACATCATAAAACCGGTAGCCCGTAGCCGGGTGAGTGTGGACGGGTTTTAACAGTCCGATACTGTCGTAATGACGTAAGGTTCTGGTTGTAACTCCGCAAATTTTAGAGAATTCTCCAATGGAAAGCACATTTGCACCTCGAATCCTGATATTGTAGCACTAGCTTGCTATTAGTATAAGACTTTACGTTACGTCAATGTCAATATCGGTATATAAAAAATCTGGATATTGCATAGTTGAAAAAAGGAAAATGCATGTGATCAACGCAGGTAAAGATCGAAGGTTTACGATTGATGAGGAAGATGTTGCCGCGTCACTCACACTATTTTCTTAAGAAGCGGCAGACTCTTTCAGGAGTATTGTTTACGATAAAAAAAAACGGGGGCAACAACGCATTGGTTGTTTACCTCCATAGATACTCACAAGCTAAACTTTACCATAGCAGCAAGACAACACTAACTACAAAGTTGTGTGGGTGCCGTCACAATAAGGTGATTTCTTCGTTTGTTTACAGGCGCACAAATAGACTGTTTGATCTTTTTCGGCGGTAAATGCTAAGGGTTGGAAGGAAGTACCTTTGTGCGAGCCGTTACAAAAAGGCTGATTTGAACTCTTTCCACAAGCACACCAATAATAGGTTTGCCCTTGCTTGACTTCCACCGGAAGCGGAGATTTTTGGCTGATTACCGGTTTTTCCATGATGATTCCTCCTGTAAATGAATTTTTCCATCAGTCAATAATGGAAATTATTGATCATTTTCTTTGTTTTTTTCGATAATCCTTTAATTATCTTATGTTTTGTTAATTGACAGTGAGCAGCAGTCCCGGCTGGACTGCAATAAATCAATGGAGGGATTTTTGCGTGCGGGAGTATCAGGACAAAGCGGAATTGCTTGCGACAATAGAAAAAACTTACCGGCTGTTTGCCGGCGAGTTTGATGAGGTGCCGGCTGACAAAATAAATGTCAGGCTTCCCGCCGTGGATAAAACACCGCAGGAAATGCTGGCTTACCAGCTTGGTTGGCTGGCGTTGGTTATGAGCTGGGAGCAGGACGAGCTTCAGGGGAAAACCGTCGTTACTCCTTCCCCGGACTATAAGTGGAACCAACTGGGGTTGTTATATCAAAGCTTTTATGCCGAATACAGCTCCTATTCCTTACAGCAATTACGGACCTTGCTGGATGAGCGGGTTACCCTGTGGTGTGCCTGGATCGCCGGGTTAAGTGAGGCCGAATTGTTTACTCCCGGTGTGCGCCGCTGGACGGTGACCAGCGCCAACTGGCCGCTGTGGAAATGGCTGCACATTAACTCGGTCGCCCCCTTCATGAGCTTTAGAACGAAAATCCGAAAGTGGAAGAAGAACTTATGAGCTTTTATTTAGATGGATATGCCCAGATGTTGAATTTTTTGCTTTCCGGCACGCTATTAGGGTTGGTATCCGGTATTTCGCCAGGTCCGCTGTTTGCCATGGTTATTTCCCAGACGTTACAGTACGGTCTGCGGGAAGGGGCTAAGCTGGCCCTTTCCCCGCTGATCACCGATTTGCCGATTGTTTTGGGGTCGGCATTGGTATTGTCTAATTTGTATGGACACAAATCGCTGCTGGGAATGATCTCATTGGCTGGTGGCTTGTTTTTGTTATTCATGGCCTGGGGAAATTTGAAAACTGAAGGGATCGGCCAGTCCTTTGCCGAGGGGGAGACAAACTCCCTGGTAAAGGGTGTGATGATTAACGCCTTAAGCCCCCATCCCTATCTATTTTGGATTACCGTGGGGACGCCGCTGCTGGTCGCTGCCTATGTGCAAAGCAGCTGGTATGCCGGCGGCTTTCTTGTCAGTTTCTATGCGGCGCTGGTTGGGGCAAAGCTGTTGCTGGCCGTGTTGGTAAACCACTCCCGGAATCTTTTACAAGGCAAGGCTTATTTGTATACGATGAAATTTCTGGGGTTGGTCTTGTTTGTTTTTGCCATCATTCTTTTTAAAGACGGGATTGATTTTATAAGAGGATAGGGAGTGAAGACAGACTACTAGTCTGAAAATACACCACAGTCCTTTCAAAGGGGGAATATAGATGCTGCATGTCGGAATTTTTCTGTTTAACGACGTAGAACTGTTGGACTTTGCCGGACCTTATGAGGTTTTCACTGTAGCGGTTGGGCTGCAGGAGGGGCTGGTGGGCCGGGTATTTACGATTAGTGAAGACGGGGCGGCTGTCCGGTCGGTCAATGGGCTGCAGGTTATACCGGATTATGCGTTTAACGATCATCCACCCATAGACGTGCTGGTTGTGCCAGGAGGAAATGGGACGAAAGCGGAAATGAATAAATCTAAAGTTTTGCAATGGCTAAAAAAACAATATGAAGCTTCCCGCCTTACTATGTCTGTTTGTTCCGGCACCAGACTGCTGGGCAAATTGGGTTTGCTTGATCATTTAACCTATACGACCCACCATGAAGTTATGCCCGATATGGCGACTATTGCTCCGCTGGCGACGGTGGAAAAAGGCGTAAGGTTTGTTGATAACGGCAAGCTTCTGACCTCTGCCGGAATTTCCGCCGGTATAGAACTGTCACTTCATTTGGTGGCAAAGCTGTGGAGAAAAGAAATTGCCCATCGCACAGCTATATATATGGAGTATGGAAACTGGGAAGAATTGCGTCGTAAATAAAAGGGCAATTCGATAAAAGTAGGATATTTATATACAAGAGAGTTAAAGCAAGCTGCTTTTTGCGAATAAAACGGGAAATGACAGAGGAATAAAAGTTTTTTCATGGTGGCGGTATTTAGACGGAAGGCTGCTTAAAAAAGCAATATATTCAACCGGAGGAGAGGTATTGCTATGAAAATTGAGCATGTCGCATTATATACCAATCGTTTAGAAGAATTGAAAGAGTTTTATACGACATATTTTAATGGCGAAGCAAACAATAAGTATGTAAATTCGCTAAAGGGCTTCGAGTCGTATTTTATTACCTTTGAATCAGGTGCCAGGCTGGAGCTTATGCGCCAACAGGGCATGGCGGAACGCAGCGCCAATACGGCTATAGGATTAGTCCATCTTGCCTTTTCAGTTGGCAGCAAAGAGAAAGTCGACGAATTAACCCAAAGATTGGAACAAGACGGCTTCAAAAGAATCAGCGGCCCCCGTTTAACGGGAGATGGTTATTACGAAAGTTGTATGTCGGACCCCGATAGCAATCTGGTGGAAATAACAATATAGGAAGAACGCTAGTGTTAGAAAGGAGAATGTAATGTTAGCGGATTATCATATTCATACACGACATTCCAACGATTCGTCCTATCCTATGCAAGATATGATTGAACAGGCAATCCGTTTGGGTCTGGAAGAGATTTGTATTACGGAGCATGCAGACTATCTTAGAAATGATCTTACCTACATAGTCAATTATGAAGAGTATCTGGCAGAATACCGCTGCCTTAAAGCTAAATATCGGGATCAGATCCGTATCCGGTTTGGAGTGGAGTTCGGCGTGCAAATGCATACGATCAAAGAATTTGAGCGTGATTTTGCCGCCTATCCGTTCGACTTCGTTATTTTATCAAACCATCAGATTGATGATCAGGAATTTTGGACAGGCGAGTATCAACAGGGAAAAACACAGCGAGAATACAACCGGGGATACTATCAGGCCATATTAGACGTAATTTCAAACTTTAAAAGCTATAGTGTCTTAGGTCATTTAGATATGATAAAGCGTTATGACCGGGCAGGCATATTCGATGACAAGATGAATGAGAAACTGATAAAAGACATTTTAAAATTGACCATTGCCGACGGCAAAGGGCTGGAGGTCAATACTTCCTGTTTTCGTTACGGACTGCCGGACCTTACCCCGTCGCGTACTATTTTAAGCTGGTATTATGAACTGGGCGGGACCATCCTTACGTTCGGTTCCGATTGTCATGAGGAAAACCAGTTGGGTAAGCAGCTTTTATATGCGAGAGAAGAGTTAAAGAAGATAGGGTTTAGACAGTTTTGTACCTTTGATAGAATGAATCCTATTTTCCACGGCCTATAGTGTGGTTTTCATAAATAAGACTCTAGCTAAAATATGTATTTTGGCAGGAGCTTCTTGGTTTTACAGGAATGTTATTTTTGTACTCCTATTTTAACGAGAGCAGAAGGGGGAGTTTTTATCATGTCGGATTTTATTACGCCGCCTGGACATATGAAGTTTCAGGCCAAGATGCTGGCTACAGATTTAAACGCTACCATATTGGATTCGGCAGTAGCCTATGTAGAGCCGGGTGGAGGCGGCCCGGCACCGTCGCATACGCATGAGAAGGATCACCTTTTTATAGTAGTTGACGGGTGCGCTACCATCAAGTTAGAAAATGAATCGGTTGTTTTAAAGAAGGATGAAACCTTATATGTAAAGGGTGCTGTCGAACACTCTGTATGGAACGAAACGAATCAATCATTAAAAATCATAAAGATAAATTGTATTCATAAATAGTCAAGCGTATTAATTTTGACGATAGAGTATCTTTTATAGCCCAAGAAGTGCTGACCTACAACATACTAAACAGGAAGTGGCCTGTTGCTTTGGGGGAGAACTAGTTATTCAATAAGGTAACCGACGGAGCCGCCAATTCCTGAGCATTTGTACCGGCTATTACTGTACATTACAAGCCATATAGATTTGTCTTTCCCAGTACCAGTGTTTATGTTGAGAACCCTGGGCAAACGGTTATAAAATAAGTATAAAAAAATGGAGCATGGTAGCTCCATTTTTTATACTTATTTTTCAGATACCGCTTGGTGCTTGGCATATAGGTAAATCTGACTTTGACAAGCTGTCTCAGATGTCACGGGCAGTGGAAGTTAGCTTGTCTGATCATTTTTTTACTTAATTATACAATAGGGTGTAGCGCAAGGAGCATCCAACAACAGTTTTAACTCTTCATCCAATTTTATCAATGTAATGGACATGCCCACCATGTCCATGGAAGTTGCATAGTTACCGACAAAGGATGCATGTACCGTTATTTCATGCTGTGCTAAAATTTGCGCAACCCGTCGATAGACAATATGTAGATCCATCAGGGGGAGTCCGCCCAACCCATTTACCAGGACATTGACTTCGTCCCCTTTCCAGAAGGGAAGGTCATTTAATATATAGGGCATAATTTTTTCAACGACCTTATCGGCTGCTTCTAATTTACCACGCTCGACACCCGGTTCGCCATGGATACCCATACCGATCTCCATATCGCCATCTTCCATTTTAAAAATCGGGCCGCCGATTGCGGGCAGGGTGGCTGATGAAAGCGCTACGCCCATAGATCGGGTATGATTATTTGCATGGATTGCAGCAGCTTTTACTTCATCCAAGCTGGCTCCTGTATCAGCTTTTGCGGCAGCTGCCTTGAATACGAAGAAGTCACCGGCAACGCCCCGCCGGCTGGAAAATGTTTTGGATGAGAATACATCGTCTGTTACTAATACGGTTTCTACCCGGATACCATCGGCTTCTGCCATTTCCACGGCCATATCAAAATTCATAACATCACCGGCGTAGTTTCCGTACAAGAACAGGCAGCCTTTTCCGGTATCGACAGCCTTGACGGAATTATAGCAAGGTTCCGGTGAGGGAGATGTATTGATGTTGCCAATGACTGCCGCATCTGCGAAGCCGGGGCCTACATAGCCTAAAAATAGGGGCTCATGCCCGGAACCGCCGCCGATAATAACGCCGACTTTATCTTTTACGGGTGCCGTTTTACTGACCACAACCCGCCCGTCGTGATCCAGCAGTGTAACGTATTTGCTATGGGCTAAAACAAAACCTTCTAACATTTCTTCCACCACGTTGTAAGGATCATTTACCAATCTTCTCATAACAAAACCTCCATAAAACGTTAATGTTTTAATGCCAGGAATAAGGTAACCCAGCCAAGGGGTTTGTTTCACCTCCCGCTACGTGAATTTACGTAAAACGCCAGCCGGAAACAGTGCGGCGTTTTATGTGATCTTTTAACCGGAGACTTCACAAAGTGCTGATAATATTATGGTATAATTTGCCAGTAGTACTTGTTATATTATATGGTAACTGATAATCCGGAAGAACCAGAAGGACAACTGTATAAAAAGACTTGGTAAATGAACTTTTAAAAGCAAGCGAGAACCTCTTTGTAAGGTCTGATAGTAAGTATTGCATGGGGTTCTCCTTGAATAGGTGCAGGAAAGGCATAAAATCAAACAGATGCCAATTCCATTTATAAAGGTATGTTGTTTTAGCGACCTATCTTGTGCGTGGTGTCCGCTATTTGTGGCGGAGTACTTTTTCGATCTGGCCGAGATAAATCCTATGAAAGGTTGTAGAATCTCTATAATATTCTTTAAACAGTTGCTGTGAATCAAATTGATCCTTTTCTACATCGGTATGATACACTTTTTTGCAGATAAAAATTGTTTTTGCCTCTTCAAAAAGAACTGTGTTTTCGAATGGAAGGGGATGCAGCCCCGATTCGGCCAGCTTATTACCTTCATTGCCATGCATTTTACCGCAAATCTGTAGGGCTGGATGCTGTGGAATATCGAAGAAAGATACTGTAAAGTAGTCATTGTTCGCTAAAAATTGATAGGAATACCTGTCGGGATGAACATATACCTGCATCATCGGCTTGAGAAAAAATTTCCCGCACATAACTCCGGTAATTGTCATCATGTTAAACCGCTCTTTGGTTCCGGCAGTTAAAAGCGCCCATTCCTCTATTTTCGTAAAAGGGTTAAAATCAAACTGTTTAAGCGTTACTTCCTCGAAATTCATAAAATATCCTCCTTGTGATAAATATTTAGTCCCAGTGTCTTAGAGTAAGCTGTGAGTGACGGGAGCAAAGGACAAGAGTATAGGCCATGAAGGTCTGATTGCTGTAATTCATGGCGCACTGGTCAGCGAACTAGAACGGTCAAGTATATATTCAATCCATGAAATGTTTGTATTATATAAGTATATACCTTCTGGAAAATCAATAGTATAATAGGTTGCAAAATTTCAGTTTTTGTGTCATGCCTATAGAGGCTTTTACTTTTGGTCATAGGCAGCACTTTCTATAAGGAGGCCCCTCATGTACCTACTGGCTGCGAACAGTAAAAAACCGCTCTATCAACAGCTTTACCAGCAAATGCGGGCTAAAATTTTAAGCGGTGAACTCAATGCACAGGCCAAGTTGCCCTCCAGCCGCCGTCTTGCGTCAGAGCTCCATATCAGCCGTAATACGGTGGATACCGCTTATCAGCAGCTCTTATCCGAAGGCTATATTGTGGGAAAAAGCCGTAGCGGCTATTATGTGGAAACACTTCGCAACACTAAATTGTCCGCCTTTGCGGAAGCGGCTCCGGATATGCCTTCCGGCCAATCGCAGCCGGACGGAATCTTATACGATTTCCGGTATGGTAATTTAAGCCCGCAAGTTTTTCCCTTTGGCCAATGGCAGCGGTTAACCAATCTCTGTCTGCGACAGGATAAAGATCAATTTTTAAATTACAGTGACGTTAGGGGTGAACCGGGACTACGCCAGGAACTGGTAAAATATTTGCATGAATACCGGGATGTCCGTTGTACCGCCGATCAAATATGGATTACTTCCGGAACGATTCCCTGCCTGATGCTTATCTGTCAGCTCCTTCGAACGGAGGCAAGTGCCATTGCCATGGAAGATCCGGGTTTCGCTGCTGCCCATTTGGCTTTTACCAATTATGGCTTTCAGGTGCCACTTATTCCGGTTAACAGCCACGGCATCAATGTTAAAGTCCTGCGGACTGTAACCGCTCAGGCGGCTTATGTGACTCCTTCGCACCAATTTCCGACGGGCCGTATTATGTCCATAACCAGGCGTTTGCAGCTTATTGACTGGGCCTTTGACCAGGATGCGCTGATTATTGAAGATGACTACAACTGCCATTTGCGCTATGACGTAAAACCGGCCCCGGCTTTGCAGGGCCTGGCGCCGGATAAGGTAATCTACATTGGCAGCTTTTCTAAAATTCTTTCGCCGTCCCTGCGGGTTGCCTTTATGGTATTGCCGGAAAAATTAGCGTTAAGTCTGCGGCAGAAAACAGAAAACTATGCCTGCTCGGTGCCGCTGCTCATCCAAAAACCTCTGGAACGGTTTTTACAGGAGAATCTCTTTGAGAGTCACATGCGGAAACTACTCCGTCATTTTAAGAAAAAGAGAGATAGCCTACTGCAGGCTTTACAAGAGCATTTCGGGGACACCATCACAGTGTCCGGAGTAAATGCCGGCCTCCATATCCTGCTGCAGCTCAATCAGCCGGTGTCCTCACAGGAACTGGTAGCCAGAGCGGCTAGGGCCGGTGTAGCTATTAACGGCGATAATCTCTGGGTGGAAGCCACCCCAGGAAAAGCGCACCGCGTTCTTTTGGGTTTCGGTGCCATTGCCAATGAGGATATTGATCCGGCGGTCCGTTTATTGCGCCAGGCCTGGCTTATCTGAGTCGGTCTAAGATCGGGCGTGACGCCGCGTACTGATACTACGGCAAGATGACAGGGTTCATGGTGTGCTAACTTGGCCTATTAACAGTAAACAGGGCTATGGAATGCGTAATTTCCATAGCCCTGCCTATTATATTGTCTGATGTTTTTTTGAAACTATACCGGATGCTAGAAGGATGATTCAATGGCCGCTACCGGGCACAGCTTGGCACACGGACCTATACCGACACACCGTTCTGGCTGAATCTCAAACTGTGTTTCGCCTTCGACAACCGCATGGAAAGGACAAAGCTTCGCGCACTTGCCACATTTGATACACTTATCGGTAATTGTGCGATGGATAGGCAGTCCAGCCAGTTTTCTTTGCACGCTTTTCCAGGCTTCGCCATATTCCAATATTTCGCCGGCTTTAAAAAAGGCGCTGCGTCCGGCTGTTTTATAGACGATGTGCATGGCAGCATCATAGCCGGCTGTAACGCCGGCCGCCGTAATAATGCGGCCGTTGTCAACAAACCGGTCATTTTTCTTCAGCGTGATGGTGGGATCAATAGCTGATAAATCATCAAAAGCCAGGTGGTGTGTTGTCACTGACAGCCCGCTAAGGAGCCCTGCCTTGGCTAGTAATACTGCTCCGCTGCATACGGATAAGGTAATAGCCGCTTTAGTGCTCTGTTTCTGCAGCCAGCTAATGACAGTAGTATTGGCCAGTTCTTCTGTGATTGTGCCGCCGGGAACAACCAAGATGTCGATCGCGGGGCAATCGTTAAAGGTGTATTCTGCCTTAAAACGCAGTCCTCCTGTTAAAGCCCGCAGATCTTTTTTAGTTTCACTGACAGTGAATACGTCATACATAGTATGTGAAGTTTGATATAGGGTAGTCCGCTTTTTAGACGGGGCAAGATCTACGGCGGAAAATACCTCATAGGGGCCAATAAAATCAGTTGCATCAGCACCGTCAAACAAAAAGATACCTACTTTGAGTGGTAATTCATTATTATCCATTGCTCAGAACCTCCAACACTTATTCATCTGTGCACATGATAGCTATATTAAATCATGCAAACTGCCACTGTAAAAGGGCCAGATTTTAAGAAGTGAGGGAGGCCAGTAATTATGTAATATATGCAGAAAGTAGCAGTAGTGAAAGCCGGTTGCTACGGTGTACCATATAGGCGAACAAGCCATGTCAAAATTGCTCACCCAATTAGACGGCATAAAGGGTATCTACTGCGGGTATTAGTGAAGCTGAACAGGTTGTCTTAACTAATCTTTTGCAGGAATCACCGGTACCAAAAGAAATGAATCATACTTCCCGCCGGCATAAACCCAATGAGTTCCTTTGTTCACTGTTTCCATGTGTTCATAACGCACTTTCCGGCTGGGCGAGCTAGTTTCTGTAATGATCTCGCTACCTTTAACGATCAGCACCAGACTTTCACCCGCTTTAAACAGTGTGCTTGAAGGCAGGATTTCAATTTCCACTGGAACTATCTCACCTTTCGTTAGCTTCAAGGATCGTGTGTGCTTCAACCATGGCTGGTAAGGAGTAGATTTTTCCGTATCCAGTTCCCGATGGGAAACCCGTAACCATCCAGTGGCTACTTGACCGTTTTCAATATGATTAAAGTCAGGCAGGTACACTTCATGACCTCTTCTATCGTACTTTTTAATGCCGATAAAGATATCCATATCCTCGGTATCGTCAGTAGAGACCCAAAGCTTAAGCTTCATATATCCGGTGAGTTCGGTGTCCTCTTTATAGGTGATCTTAAACTTTAGCTCATTATTCTCTGTTTGGTCTGAATCAGCTTTATAGGACAGTTTTATTTCATCTTTGGGTGATTTATCCTGCAGCGACATTTTTTCGCCGTCAAGATAAAGCTGGATGTAATTTGTTCGGGCTATCGGCCATTCATTCTCAAAGTGGATCTGTCCTAGGTAGAATTTCTCTCTAACTTCGAGGCATACTCGTGGAGTAGCTCGCCAATCATTCTCAATACCCTTCAGGAAATAATCAAAAAATGATTTCTGACGTTCCAGTGATTCTCTTGCATAGTAGGTTTCCCACTCCTTGCGACCATGGACTAGCAGCCATTTGTCTTTGGAGGAAGACTGCTTAAAACCCTCAAAGGTGCCCCGGTTATGCAAGCCCTGGGTGGACCAGCTGGCGCAAGCAAGCATTGGCACTTTGATATCGGCTAAACTTACCTGTCTGTTCTTCCAGTAGTCATCAAGCAACGGATGTGCTTTTTGTCCCTCCGTCAAATCTTCCATTTCTTTATTATTAGGCCACCTTGCTAAAAGACCATCCGCCCAAAACCGGAAGAAACCCGTGTCGGGTATTCCTCCATGAAATGCAATTTCCCTATACATATCATTAAGCCCTTCCCAAGGAATCATCGCCTTTAGGTGTGGAGGGTTTAAAGATGCCACCCACCATTGGGTAACTGCCAGATATGATACGCCGTTTGTTCCCACATTGCCGTTGCTCCATTCCTGAACGCCGGCCCATTCGATGATTTCATAATAGTCCTCGGCTTCAAGGCGAGACCAGGGATAAAGCCCACCTTCCGATTTTGAGCTTCCCCGTAAGGCAACTTTGATCAACACATAGTCGTTTGGCACCCAGAAGCCGGGGTCCGGCGATTCTTCCGCAGTAAATTCAGATGCCGGGATAGTGCCTAAGGTCGGCCAGGTAGGACGAAATGAAGGAAAACGGGCTTTAACATCTTTCCCATATACATCAGCTGACATGACCACCGGGAACTTTCCCGGCTTGCCGGGGCGAAAAATATCCACATAGAGTGTGATACCATCCCGCAGTGTAACAGGAACATCCTTCTCTAAAATCATCTCTTGATTACCGTAATGCACGGTACCCACTACTATGTTGTTCAATCCCGGTTTAATGTCATAAAAATCCGTTGGCTTTAGGTCAGGGCGCCCCAAGAATTTGTTCATTTCACATATACTCCCTTTTTGCGAAGAGTGATTGCCGGAGTTGATTAGCCTTTAGCTTAAAGCAGTATATCCCCCTGTTAAATTTGTTATTCAGGCCCACCTTAAGCAGACAAGACCGTAGATCTTATTCTTCGGTATAAGGAATACTAGTGTGAGATCATGGCTAATTGCTGCTTAATATAGTCACATTGAGCGGATTTCTATCTACGAGACGTTTGAAACTATATTTTGGATAACCAACCATAACTGCTCCGGTGATTGACTTGTGTTCTGGGATTTTCAATAAATCCAGCAGGGGAGGATAGTTTGAAAAAGCGCACATTTCGAAAAGGCCCGCCCATGCAGAACCAAGCCCCAAAGTACTAGCAAACAATTCCAAATAAGAAATTGATAAAATTGTATTTTCGCGACCATTTTTAAAATCTTTTGGTGCGGTTGCTACGATGAGGGTAGGAGCGGAATGCATAATTCCGTCAATACCAAGTTCCTTATAAGCACGTATATGTATAGGAAAGCTCCACCAATGCGATTGATTCTCTTCCATCCATTCAATTACTATTTGGGTTGTCTTTTGGAGTATTTCTGCATCGTCAATAATAATATATGAAATGCCCTGTTTATTACTAGCTGTAGGAGCAAAGCGTGCGATATCCAGTAATTTCAGTTGTAAGTCACGTGGAATCTTTTGATTCTTATAACAACGAATGGAACGACGTGACCGGATGAACTGATATGCACTATTGCTATCAATGACTGGAGAGTTTTCCAAAGGAAGTTGATCTGATAAGGGCGTTTTGTTATTATCCATGGCTGTATTTGGACATATGGCAACACAGTGCCCACAGGCTATACATGATGTAGGGTTAGAAAGGACTGGCCCATTCTCTTTCATTTGAATAATTCTAGGTGGACATATATTCACCCAAATTCCACATTTAGTACACTTTTTTGAATCCACATGGATTAATTCCAATAGGTTCACTCCCTAATTACCAATAATTTGTATTTCATGATAATAATAAAATGGTATGAGTGAAATAGCAAGTACACACTTATAAGTATGATACTAACTATTTACATACTGTAATTGATCATAGAATTATAATAAAGTTTGTATGAGTATGCTTTTGTCAAAAAAACAGCCTCCTTTGTTTAAGATTATGCAGGTTTGCCAACTGCATAATCTTAAACAAAGAAGGCGTATCCAGATTCTTTTAATACTTTTCTTGACTTTAGTTAGCTGGACTCTTGTATTCTTTCTCGATTTTGAGTCTTTGGGAAGGGCTTAGGCTTGAGGTGATTTTTTTAACTATATTTTTTTAAAATCAATATGTCCTTGTTCGACGTCCGTGTGTACCAGCTTTACTCTGACTCTGTGTCCGACAGCCTCACCGATAAAGTGGTCAGCAAGTTTTCCTTCGACAGGTGGATGAAGTAGACGAACCCAGGTTCCTTTTTCGGAGGAGCCGGTAACGAAGGCATCAAATTTTTCGCCGATTCGGGATTGCAATAGTATGGCTGCGGCCGATTTGCCAACCTGCCGTTCCACTTTCTGCGCTACATTTTCGGCCTCGGTACAATGTCTGGCCAGCAGTTTCAGTTCATCAAGCTGATACGGAACCGGGCTGTTCGCTAAGGCTGCTTTTAGCAACCGTTGCGTAATTAAGTCCGGATACCTGCGATTGGGAGCTGTGGAATGGGCATAATCCCTGACTGCTAAACCAAAGTGCCCGGCCGATTTCTCACCGGGGACTTCGACAACATATTCGCCGGCGCCTAACAATTTAATAATACTGAGGGAAAGATCAGGAAAACGAAGCGGATCAGCCTTTTGTTGTGCTGCCAGGAATACCGCTAACGCCTTTGAATCAGCTTGTTTGGGTAAATCAAAATTATGGTGCAAAGCAATTTCGACAATGCGTTCCCATTTTTTTGGTGTGCGCACGACACGCCGTAGTGACGGGAATTTTTTCGCTTCCAGGTAGCGGGCCGTAACACCGTTAGCCGCAATCATAAAATCCTCAATCAGTTCTTTGGCACTATTTCGTTTTTCGGCTTCTAAATCCTTGATTTCGTCAATATCAAAGACAGGACGGGCTTCTATGGTTTCAAAATCCAGAGCACCGTGCATATGGCGGAGCGCTTTTAACTTTTGCGCCACTTGATGCTGTATTCGGATATTTTCTGCTAGTTCGGGTATCGTAGCAACAGCGGGCGGCATGGATGCCGCACCGTCCAGCCAGGCGGCAACGCTGTTGTAGGCCAGCTTTGCATGGTTTCGAACCATGGCTCTGTAAATATCTGAGCTAAGTATAGTACCATTTCCGGCGAGAACGATTTCCACAACGATTGCCAGCCGGTCTGAATCAACATTGAGCGAGGTAAGATCATAGGAGAGTTTCTCAGGCAGCATAGGGAATATTTGGGCAGCTGTATAAATAGAAGTGGTATTATGTTGGGCATGCTCATCGATGGCGGAGGACTTCTTTACTAAAGCATCCACATCGGCGATCGCCACGAGAATTTTTACTGCTTCCCCGGGCTGCATGATGGCAACGGTAAGCTGGTCCAGGTCGTTGGAATCATCATTATCTATGGAACACCATAATAGATCTCTAAGATCGCGTATTGATGCTTCCAGCTTAGGCGTATTTTCGCCAAGTTTGATTAATTCGTCAATAACCTGAGTAGAAAAGTCCGGGAAAAGACCTCTTTCGATCATCACCTGATGGGCAATTCGCTGCAAACGGGAACGATGGTGTTTGTCAATGTTATTACTCACTTTGTCCTCCTCATAACTCTGTTTATTCTCATTGATTGATTGCCGGGTCAAGCCAGGTTTGTTAGCTGTTAAGAGTCTGTCTGGATTAGCATTTCTGGTTCAGAAACGGTTTTTCCTGCAGACGGCACGTCAATAACAAGTATAATCAACTGCGAATATTTACATTCTTGAGATGGACAGAATATTTTGTTACGTGTATCATGAAATTGTGAAGACTCATAATAGTTGGATTGTTTTTTAACGATATAAAATCAATTTTGACGAATAGGAAGAAGGTATAACATGATTAGATTTGGTACAGACGGTTGGCGGGGAATCATTAGCGAGGATTTTACTTTTCATAATGTCCGTCTTGTTGCTCAGGCCATAGCTGATTATATAATAGACCGCAATGAACAGCGGCAGGGCATAGTGGTCGGTTATGATGCCCGTTTTCTTTCGCGGCAGTATGCGGAAAACTGCGCGGCGGTATTGGCTGCCAAAGGTGTCACGGTATGGCTGGCTGATGCGATACTTCCCACTCCGGCGCTCACCTGGCAGGTAAAAGACCGTCAGGCCGCTGGCGGCATTATGATTACCGCCAGCCACAACCCGCCTGAATATAACGGACTTAAATTTAAGGCGCCGTACGGCGGGTCGGCTTCGCCGGAAATCGTAGCTGCCATAGAGAAATACGTACATAAGCTGGAAGCGGCCAACAGTGAGCAGCCTCCAATCGCCGATTTGTCTGGTGTTCAGTATTTTTCTCCCCAAACGGAATATCTTGCCCATGTTAAAGCCGTGCTGGATTTAAAAACAATATATTCCTTTAAGGAGCCGATCGTATTTGACTGCATGCATGGCGCTGGCAGCGGCTATGCTGTGGCACTGGCCCGTGAGCTGGGCATCAATCTCAAAGAAGTACGTTCAGAATATAACCCTTCCTTTGGGGGCGTCAACCCGGAACCCATTGAAAAGAATTTGCGGTTCCTTCAGGAAGCAGTAACTCGTAACCATGCTTATAGCGGCCTGGCTGTGGATGGGGACAGTGACAGGATCGGCGCGGTAGATGAGAATGGGCGGTTCATCAATGCACACCAGATTATAGCATTGCTGGCCAAGTATCTTATCGAGAAGCGTGGCTGGAGCGGTGGCTTGGTGGAATCGCTCCGTGCATCAGGATTGATTAAAAGTGTGGCTGAAAAATATGGGCGCAAGCTCTATGAGACTCCCGTCGGTTTCAAATTCATTACGGAAGTAATGCTTAAAGAGGATGTTCTTATTGGCGGAGAAGAGGGCGGCGGTCTCGGAATCAAGAATTATATTCCTGAACGTGATGGACTGCTGCTTGCTTTCTTGCTCATAGAAATGATGGCTGCCTATGGTAAACCGTTAGGGAAGCTGCTTGATGAACTGTCCCTTGAACATGGTTGGTTCTATTATGGCCGTAGGGATTTGCATTTAGCCGACAGGCAGAAGAAAGCACTGATGGAGAGCTTAGCGCTAACGCCGCCTGCGTCGATTGGTACCAGCAAAGTACTGTCTGTGCAATGTACCGATGGCTGTAAGCTGGAACTTGAAAACGGCTGGTTGATTTTCCGGGCATCGGGGACCGAGCCCATTATCCGTATCTACGCAGAATTATCAACCAGTGTTGAGCTGGAAAATGTACTTGCCGGGGCTATAGAATTGGCTCAGTCCATGTAATGCGTTAGCAGCATTCGGTCATGTGACACGCCTTTATATTTCATTTTGAAATAATAAAGGCGTGTCACAAATCAACAGCTCTGTTTATGTAAATAAAAGATTACAAATCCGCAGGAGTAAATGATCTACTGTTAATATTATTTTCGACCCCTTTAGCCATTACTTCAATTGTTTGTATTGACATTTATCTCTCCCCTTTATTAGTATAGTCCCTTGCTTTGTAAATTACCTGATATAACTTGCATACTTCAAAATAAAGTAGCTTTGCACTACTTGCCAACGAAGTAATGTTTATTTGGAGATTCAGTATAATTAAAAATATAAAGGTTAGCCTAACAGTGAATTTCCTGTTAGGCTATCTGTTGTGTGATTCTACGGTTCGTTTATTGATAGTATTTTAAATATACCATAAACTAAATTTGTGAGGAGATATAGTGAGTAATTGCATATCTGAAAAATGAAAAGGGTGAAAAGAGATGAAAATAACAGCGTTTAATGGAAGTCCCCGCGCAGAGCAGAGTACCACCAATATTATCGTTCAGAAATTTTTAGAAGGTGCTAAATTAGCAGGTGCGGAAGTGGATAATGTATTTTTGATTAATAAAAATATTAATCATTGTACAGGATGTTTTTCATGTTGGTTTAAAACGCCAGGACAATGTGTTTTTAATGATGATATGAAAGAGCTGCTTGAAAAGTATATGTCATCAGATATCATTTGCTTTGCCACGCCTGTTTACAGTTGGAATATGACTGCTGCTCTGAAAAATTTTGTAGATCGCCTCATTCCTTTAAGACATCCTGTAACGACAAAGAATGATGGTCATTATGATATGGAGCTTAGAGTAAAGTTCCCCGAGGCAATTGTCATTTCAAATTGTGGCTTTCCAGGAGTAAAAAATTTTGAAACTATAAAAGAAGTCTTCAAGTCTTGTAATCCAGCATTAGAGATTTATAGGAATTGTGGTACTTTGCTAAGAACTCGCGACCCTGAAATAAAAACTGTCGTAGATGAATATTTAGAATATGTAAAAAAGGCTGGTTTTGAGCTTGTTACCAGCAATCAAGTATCTGACAATACGAAATGTAAACTTCAAATGGAAATTAGTAGTCCTGAAGAGTACGTGAAAATGATGAATATATAAGAATTGATTTGATAAATAAAGAGGCTGTAGGGTTAGACTTTTACATCGACATTATTGGTAATAGTCTTATCTAATTTTAAGCTATAATCTACAGCTTCTTGTGAACAAACATCGAAAGACGCAAGGACGGTGGATGTGTTTTGGAGGAAGGATTTATTGAAAAACATAGTAAGACAGCACCACCGTCCCCTGTCTTTTTCTTGTACCAGGAGGAAATGGAAACAAGATTGCAAGGTAGCGCGTAAAATTTTGTGTAAAGTCCAAATGTCAGGATAAGGTCGAGAGCTGAATTACAGAGTAATCTTTGGGTGTATCCCTGATTTTGTGTAAACTCCAAATAGCATAAAAAAGAGCAATATTTTTTAAGAGGGCAAAACAGTCAGATAGGCTGATTGCCCCTCTGTTAGCATTATACGAAAACTAGCCCGGCTGTCAAGCTAGTCCAGCCGGTCGGCAAAGAATATTTCTAATTGGGAATGGATTTGTCCCCAATCTTTACGTCGCCCCGTCCACTTTTTAGTAATATCAATCATAGCCAGGTACAACATTTTTAACAAGCTGTCATCAGTAGGAAATACGGATTTTGCCTTAGTCACTTTGCGCAGCTGACGATTGAAATTCTCAATCGCATTCGTTGTATAAATGAGTGTTCTCACTTCTTG
>NZ_FQZD01000045.1 GCF_900141835.1 Propionispora hippei DSM 15287
CCGCAGTTCCTGTTGACCGCCGCCTTGCGACAGCTTTTATATACTATCACATCGGCTTTTGCCTGTCAACCTGTTTTTTATTGGCTTTCTTACCATTTCCTGCCGCCCTGTTCAGCGACTTTTATAGATTAACACACTTCTGTTTTTATGTCAACTTCTATTTTAAAAAACTACTTCTTTTGTTTACAACAACCTTTTTTGCAGGTACAACCGCATTCACGCCCCTGCATTTGCTCCTCTCCCCAGGTTTCAGCCTCCTGGCTGCTGTAAAAAACACCTTCACCAATTTTATTACGTAAAGTATCGGCTGTCTGCTTAGGATATTCAGACAAGTCGGCCTGTTCAACCAAATAGTTGATAAAACCGCCATCCTCACCAATTCCAAAGCTTACAATCCAAACAATCTCCGGTTGAGTCTTCATATAACCCTCCAATCGTTTTTTAGCGGACGGCAATTATCCCTATTGTCCAAAGCGACTACTGCCCATGGGCTAATTGCTCTAACCACTATTAAGTATGAACCCTAAACAGCACCGAAATACATAGCATCAACAATTCCGGGCACCAGTCCCGCCGGATCATTGGCTAGGTTACCGCTCACCTTATCAGCTAGTTCGGGAACGTTTTCTCGCGATAGACCAAATGTCTTTAATGTATAATTGGCACCAATCGCTTCGGTAAACCGATCAAACTCTTGTAGCACCTGCACTTTTCCCCGGCAGTTTTTTCCGGCTAACGCGGAGAATAAACAATCAAATTGTTCACTGGAGTATTCATAAGTGTTCTCCAACCAAGGTCTAAAGAGGCTGATTAGCCCCGCCCCATGACTTGAACCGGTTTTTATCCCAATAGGGTATTGCAGACGATGTGGCAGGCAGGTCGATGAATTAGCCAAGCTCGCTCCCATCAGCATACTGGCATAGTGCATTGCTGTGCGTGCAGCTATATTGCCACCATCTTGAATTGCCAAGGGCAAATAATCACGGACCTGACCAATAGCTTCGATAGAATTGATCTTTACCATAGAATTTGTTGCTTTGGATATACTGGTTTCCACAGCGTGAGCAAAAACATCAAAGCCGGTTTCTAGCGTAACCTTGGGTGAAAGCGACAAAGTCAGGAGAGGATCGACAATAGCAACCTTCGGAAAGAAATTCTGGTGGCGAAAACTCGTTTTTATACCGGCAGTATCATCGGTTAAAATAGCCGCTTTATTCAATTCGGCCCCGGTACCTGCCGTTGTAGGAATAGCAACTAAAGGAAAGGTTATAGCCACTTGATCCACATTTTTTTTGCCTACTAAGTAAGGTTCAATGCCTTCACCTGTGGATAATCCCAAAAGAACTCCTTTCGCCGCATCAATTACGCTGCCACCGCCCAGTGCTACAACTATGTCCGGGTGATAGGAGGCATATTCTGCCACGCAACGATTTACTTCCGCTGCATGCGGTTCCGCACTGACATCTGCAAATACGGCTGTTTTGACTCCCGCAGCCTGTAGATTGTGCTGCAGCTTGTCGGTATATCCCAATGCCTGCATTGCTTTCTTTCCTGTAACAATCAATGCCCGGCTTCCCAATTGGGCAATTCGGCCGGCAGCCTGCTCAAAGCCGCCACAGCCGAAAACAATTTCTGTTGGCATATAGTACGAAAATTTCATACCATCGCTCTCCTTTATAAAAATGCTTTTTATAATTACTATTATACGGTTGTATCCACCTAAAAAAAGAAGGACTTTCCTTATGTGCTAATGCCAAGGTAAGTGACTTCCCATGACAATAATCATTCCGACTCCTACAGCTATTTTTATCAGCATCCCCACCACATGGCCCACCAGCACACTCTTAGCTACCCGACCGGCCTTGGCCAAATCGGTCTGTTTAGTATATTCTGCTACGTAACTTGCCAAAAACGCTCCCAGACTGGCTCCCAGAACCGAACCAATAACAGGCAGTATCGCGGTACCAGTCACCCCGCCCAGCACGGCCCCTATAATGGCAGCAAGCATGGCCCGTTTAGAGGCTTTCTCTTTTCTCGCACTAACAACGCCTGCTGCAAATTCTACAACTTCACCGAAAACCAACATACCGAAAAGCGTAGCTAGCATAGTCAGGTTGAACTGTTGGAAGCCTTCATAACAACCATACAGCAGAGCTATAATGAAAAGAAAGAAATTACCCGGCAAAGAAACAACGGTTAGAAAAAATCCGGTTATAAGCAAAATAAGCATAAGGCTATGTATGGCAAATTGACTGATGTCCACGCAATATCCTCCTGTTTTTGCATTCTTTCTACAGTTCCAATGATCTGTTCTTACTTGCTATATGTTCCAGCAATTGTTCCGTCAATTGAAGAAATTGCCTCTCTACTGCCGTCATATTGCGCTCGCTAGTGTCAGGTGAGGAAAAAACCCTGGGTGGCTGCTTATGGATTCCCTGATGATGTAACCGTTCAAATTCATAATATAACAAGGCATTATCCACTGCCTCAACTTCCCTTAATTCAGCCTCGTTCATGTCCCCAAGACAAAATTTAGCATAAATAGCCTGTTGCAGCTTGTGTTCGATTTTACGGTATTCCTTCAAGTAACATTTTACCGGCCTGGTGATATCAGAAATATATGCTTCACTGGCATCATGCAGCAAACAGGCCAATTGAACCCGTTCACTCAAATGTCTGGCCCGGGCTTCTAACGTACAATTTATACAATGCTGAGCGACACTATGGAATTTTTTAAAATGACCGTTCGCCCGGCACATCTGCGACAGAGCATGCGCAATATCTTCTATATGGATTTCCTCCGCCCGGGGATCAAGCGGGTAAAACAATGTATTGGTGTAAGTCAAAATGGCATTTTCTCGGGACATATGGCTAATTTCCTCCTAGCGATAAGCTACCCTTAGTCTTCTCCTCTTTTCTAGATAAATCCTTCCCACTCCGTCAAAAAGAAAAAATGCCTTTGCGGCCAATCATCATAGATCAGTAGGTTGTACCAAGGCCGTAGTAGCCATGCTGGTTTCTGTGATTTCCCTGATAGAGCGTTTAATGATCTCCAGCATTGTTTCGATTTCTTCCACTGTACTCGCCAACGGAGGCATGCATATGATCACATCGCCAATCGGACGAATAATAAGCCCATACTCTCTGGCTTTGCAGCATACGCTGGCACCGGAGGCAGCTTCCCAGGGATAAGGGATTTTACAGTACTTATCCTGCATGAGTTCAATACCAATGATCAAGCCACACTGCCTCACACTACCCACATGGGTAAGCGCTTCCATTTCTTTTAGTTTGGCCGCTGCAGCCTCAATCTTGGGCGCAAGGCCTTCGATAACTCTTTCTTCCTTAAATATTGCCAAATTGGCCAACGCCGCTGCACAAGCCAACGGATTTCCCGTGTAAGAATGGCCATGATAAAAAGTCTTTTTTTCCGAGTAACCGCCCAGGAAAGCCTGATAGATTTCATCAGTCGTCAGCGTCGCCGCCAATGGCATGTAGCCGCCGGTAATTCCCTTCGATAACGTCATCATGTCAGGTTCAACCCCTTCATGCTCACAGGCAAACATTTTTCCTGTCCGGCCAAAACCTGTCGCCACTTCATCGGCAATAAGCAAAACATCATACTTGCGGGTAATTTCCCGTATCTTGGCCAAATAGCCGGGCGGAGACATAAGCATACCGGCGGCAGCCTGTACCATCGGCTCAATCACCATGGCCGCAATCTCCTCGTGATGCTCGGCAAGTACGGCTTCTAACGCTGCCGCACATTGTAAACCGCAAATTGCGGATTCGGAATGTATTTGGCAATGATAACAGGAAGGAGACGGTATTTGAACCGTGCTAAACAAGAGTGGCTTAAATACTCTGTGGAATAAATCAATCCCGCCAACACTGACCGTTCCCACCGTATCACCGTGGTAAGCCTGTTGCAAGGAAATAAATTTTTGTTTTTTCATTTTTCCTTTATGCTGCCAATATTGAAATGCCATTTTTAGCGCCACTTCCACTGCCGTGGAACCATCATCCGAATAAAACACCTTGTTCAACCCGCAAGGCGTCACTTCGACTAGTTGTTCTGCCAATTCAACGGCAGGAATGTTGGACAACCCTAACATGGTCGTATGGGCAACTTTCCCCAACTGTTCAATGATGGCCTGATCAATCTTGCTGTGTTGATGTCCATGAATATTTACCCATAGCGAGGACACTCCGTCATAAAACTCCTTGCCTTCCGTATCAATCAATTTTATCCCCTTCGCCGCCGCAATCACCTTTTGCGGTCTGGCCGCCCAGTCCTGCATTTGCGTGAACGGATGCCAAACAAACGTTTTATCCTTACGCTCCGTGTCCATCATGCTCATCTCCTCCTCCAAAACCAAGAATCCTGTCAATAGCCAGATGCTGTTCCGCCAAATCACCTAATTGGCGCATAACTTGTTCACCAGCCACAAGGCCGGCTACTGTGGGGAACGTTCCTAATACCGGCACTTTGCCTAAACGCTCAATATACTCCAAATTGCTGCGTTCTTTTACGCTAATTTGCTCCTGATTCCAATGATTGACGATGATTCCCCTTACCTGGATTCCATGCCTTTGGGCATAATCAACAGTAAGCACCGTATGATTGATCGTGCCTAAATTAGGCCGGGTAATCACAAGCACCGGCAGGGCAAGGTCACGTACCATATCGGCTACCAAATAATCTTCCCAAATAGGGGCCAAGATTCCACCCACCCCTTCGATGATAGTAAATTCTTTTTTGCGCAGCATACTCTTACAGGCTTTAACTAACTGTTTAGGTTCAATGACCGTGCCTGATTCAACTGCTGCTACCGCCGGCGTCAAGGCAGGAACTAAACAAACCGGGTTTACCTCCTGCCTGCTTGCTTCGGAAAAAGCGGCTGCTTCCATTAAAAAACTGGCATCTTCCGAACGCAAAATCCCGTCTTCCCCATATACCGCACCGGAGGCTACGGGCTTCATTACTCCGGTGTTTATACCACGTAGTCGTAAAGCCGCCGCTATCGCTCCGCTAATATAGGTTTTACCGATATCCGTATCGGTGGCTGTGATAAATATTCCTCTACCCATACTTTCCCCTCACTTATTCATTTTTCTGTAAGCTGCCTTGATGCTCTCGACAGCCTTGGATAATTGGTTCCTCTCATGGACGGCACTTACTGTTAATCGCAACCGGCTTGTGCCATCCGGAACACTGGGAGGACGGATGGCCGTTACAATAATGCCACTGCGCTTTAGCTTATTCATGAGCCAAACCGCTTTTTCTGCTTCGCCGAGCATAATAGGAATAATGGGTGTCGTACCGGTATCAAGGGGAACACCGGCTTCCCGCAGACCTTCTCTTACATACCTGGCATTAGCAAACAGTCGTTCAACCAATTGAGGCTCAGCAACAAGCCGGCGTAGCGCAGCCAAAGCTCCGCCCATCGCAGCAGGTGCCGGGGCTGTTGAAAAAATAAAACTGCGGGCCGTATTTTTTATATACTCAATCAGCAAGCTCGATCCGGCTACAAAACCGCCTTCTGCGCCCAAAGCCTTGCTAAGTGTACCAATTTGGATATGAACCTGCCCTGTAAGGCCGAAATAGGAAGCACTTCCTTTTCCTCCGGCTCCAAGAACTCCAGTTGCATGCGCATCATCAACCATAACTATAGCTCCACAGCTTTGGGCCAAATCCACAATATGATTTAGTGGCGAAATATCTCCATCCATACTAAATACACCGTCGGTTATGATAAACCGGTTACCTGTACAGGGGGTATCCTTCAATAACCGGTACAGATCTTCCATATCCTTATGACGGTATATAACAGTTTTTGCCCGTGATAACCGGCAACCGTCAATAATACTTGCATGATTTAGCTGATCGCTAAAAATTACATCTTCCGGACCGGCCAAACTACTAATAACTCCTATATTAGCCATATAGCCGGTATTAAACAGCAGTGATGCTTGAGTTTCTTTAAAAATAGCCAGTTCCTTTTCCAACTGCTCCAAAAGAGGGTAGGTGCCCGTCGTAAGTCTTGCTCCTCCCGCACCGGTTCCATACAATTTAGCAGCCTGCATAGCGGCCTGCTAAACTACCGGATCATGGGTCATGCCTAAATAATCATTAGAAGCGAAAAGACAAAATGTGCTTTCAGCATTTTCTACCTGAGTGGAGCTAATGGCGTGATAACTTACTGCACGCCGGTACAAATTGCGGGATTTTATTATTTCAAGTTTTTCTTGCAGCCAATCCACTAAGGGCCCTCCTTAACCGGCACCTCGATAAGTACTGGTGTATTTTCCAAAAATGTAATAAGCGAGTTTATATCCGTGCCGGCTTTCACAAAAAACACGCGCCCTCCTATCTCGCTGCCTGCCGGCTTTAGCTGGGTAAACCGGATATATTGACCGGATGTCGCCACATAGCCGGCCGTATATTCCGGATCGTCAGACCAGCATAATTCCGCAACCATTCCCAATGCGGCCATAACCTTAGATGCTAAAACAACCGCTTCCCGAATGTGAATATTACAGTAGCCTTGCTGCTGCAACCATTTTTTATAAGCCGCTTCATTTTCCACATCCATACGCGAAACCCGAACCCCTCGCAAGAATAGTGGATCAAGACGTTTGCCGGTTTGCGCATCCACCAGCATCGCCCCTCTCAGACTAACAGACAAATCTGTCAAATACCCGATGCCCGCCTTAGCGGCTTCCGGCAAAACGCCAGAGGCAATGAGGGTCTCGTAAGCCCTTTTCCGTCCCTCATCCGGGTTTTCAGTGTAAACTGACCGGATTGGTAAACATTTGGTCCGTTGAACTGAATGCAAGGAAACGGCCTCGACTGTTAAATTAATAAAATCAGCACTCCCCCGACTATGTTCCAGCGCACGGACAAGCATATTCGTCGCCGTTTCTGTTAGAGAATCCCGTTAAATTAGCTTCTCCGCTCCGGAAATATGCTTGCCCCCCTGCTCATGCGAACCGCCTTCGGCAGCTCGCATTCTAACGCTGTACAACATACATGATCGCCTTCTTTCCGCTCTCCGTTATCCGTTTTAATAATATAGTCAATGGCCAGACAGTTATGGCTGTATATATTATGCCAGGCACTGCCGCCAGCACAAAAGGTATTGCCATATTTCCCAGAATTCCCCCCACAACTAGTCTAGACGTGATCGTTGCAATCGGCCCAGCTAGTACAACTGTCAACCACCAGTTCCCCCCTAACACAAAAATGGCACCGACAACACACCTGAAAATAAGCGCTATGCCTACATTCCATACTGTCTGCGTTCCAAGCATCAACCCTGCCATGCTTGACAACAAACCGGCCGTGATATATTTAGCAAAACCAAATACAGCACAAATAGCAACTGCCAGTGGAGCCGACAATTGAAACTCTGTCCCCGGCAATAATCCGGGAAGTTTAAAAGCACCGGCAACAGATAAAAATGCGGCCAATAGGGCAACCTCTGTCATCCAGCGGACATTCTCTCTCACCTTTTATTCCTCCTTACTTTTTAGGAGTCTATTATTTCCGGCAATTCCGTTGCCTCTGCCCTGGTAATGACTTCCCTTACTTTCATCCCAAAATGTAATACTACATTATATTTCAGCTATCATTTCCGGCCTCCACAACAGTATAATCCTATTGTTAACCAAAATAAACCAACTAGGTTAACAATAGGATTATACTACTTACTAAAAGACATGTAAATTAAAAGCCAGGAAAATTTCACCTTGTATTTCTTAAGCCCTTCCATTCATCCCCTTTATTTGATCAACAAAAATCAACAGAAGTACTTTCCCCCATAGCCACAACTTAACAATAATGGTAAAATAGTATTGGCAAAATCAAAAAGCATAATGTGCATGACTTCAACGCACGATATTTTTATGTATATTATTATATAGTAGAGAGGGATATTGATGACTATTAAAGCATTAAGTCCGCTTGACGGACGTTATGGAGCCATTGCAAAACCATTAGGTGATTTTTTCTCGGAGTGGGCATTACTAAAATACCGGACCCATGTAGAAATTGAATGGCTTATCGCGATGGCGGCCCAGCCCGAATTTCCGGAAGTCCGCCCGCTAACTGCCGGCGAAGTGCATTTCTTGCGCAATATCGTTACTGATTTTGATGAGAACGCTGCCGGGCGAATCAAAGAAATTGAAAGAACGACCAATCATGATGTAAAGGCGGTTGAATATTTCATACGGGAAACTCTGTCGGAAAGCTCACTGTCCGATGTAATCGAGTTCATTCATTTTTCCTGTACATCGGAAGATATCAACAACCTGTCCTACGCTTTAATGCTAAAACATGGTATCCAGGATGTCTGGCTGCCGGCAGCCGAAAAATTGGTCGCCGCCGTAACAGAGAAGGCGGAGGAGTTAAAGGATGTGGCTATGCTCGCCCATACCCACGGGCAACCGGCCTCTCCTACCACGTTAGGTAAAGAACTGGCTGTATTTATCTATCGCTGGAACCGCCAGTTAAAGCAAATCCGCGCGCTGGAATATCTGGGGAAATTCAATGGAGCCGTTGGCAACTTTAATGCACATGCGATTGCTTACCCGGAAGCAGACTGGGAAACTGTGTCCAGAACCTTCGTCGAAGGTCTGGGATTAATTTACAATCCACTGACCACACAAATCGAATCCCATGATTATGTCGCCGAATGTTTTCATGCGATTAACCGTTTTAATAACATCGTTCTCGACTTTAACCGCGATATGTGGCTTTACATTTCACTCGGGTATTTCAAACAAAAAACCGTCAAAGGCGAGGTTGGTTCTTCCACCATGCCGCACAAAGTCAATCCTATTGATTTTGAAAATTCAGAAGCCAATTTGGGCTTAAGTAATGCGTTATTAGATCACCTTGCCAATAAATTACCAATTTCCCGTTTACAAAGAGATCTAAGCGACTCCTCGGCACAACGAAATATAGGAGCAGCTATCGGTTATTCTCATTTGGCCTTGGTGTATGCCGCCAAGGGTTTCGCCAAAACTTCGGTTAATGCCGATGCAATTAACGCCCATCTCGCCAATGCCTGGGAAGTAATCTCCGAAGCGGTACAAACGGTTATGCGCAAGCACGGCCATACAAACCCTTATGATAAATTAAAGGAAATAACTCGCGGCAAAACTATTGGTGAAGCGGAAATTAAAGAATTTATCACCAGCATTGACCTGCCGGCAGAGGCCAAAGCCCGTCTATTGGCCCTAACACCTTGCTCCTACATCGGCATAGCTGCCAGCCTCGTTAAGCACAGTAAGTCTTAACACAATAATCAATAATCCAAAAGGCACGGACTCTCTTCTACTTTGAAGAGAGTCCGTGCCTTTTTTATAGCTTAAACAACGCTGCCTGCTTATCCCGTAAAACAGTCATCTTCCTCGGAATGATACGGTCCCCGGCCTCTACTTGCCCCAGCAGCAACGGAGAATGGGTTTGATGGTAAACTGAATTTTTACAGGCCCCATCATCCACCGCATAGCAATAGCTACAGCCGTGCCGGCAGCTATTATACGCGCCAATATCCACGCTTTCAAGGCAACGGCAACCACTTCTTTGATTGTTATCCCTCTTGGGCTTCAATTTATACCCGGTTACTGTCTCAATAATTCCCTGGTCGATACAAGCGGCCCCGCTTATATTATATCGCTGCCGATCCAGGTCCTCCACACAAACCTGCAAAATAAGCCGGTTCTCTCTGGCAATATCGGCAAACCCTCGTGCAATCGTCTGCCTCGCTTCATCCTCCAGCTCAACAATCGCTGCCCCTTCCTGTCTGCTCTTTTGCTTGCCATACACATCAACATAACTAAAAACGCAGCGCTCCGTATAGTTTCGCAAAGACTGGCACAAGACAGAAAAACATTCCAGATGTTTGTTTACAGAAAAGGGTCCCGTGACAATCACCGGATCGTAACGCCAGACTACTCTCTCTTTGCCAATGGTATCACTTAAACGTTTAAAGCCTTCGATAATTTCATGTTTGACAGGTACGTGACGTTCCAGTTTTGCATCGTAAGGCGTAATCGTAAACTGAAAATAATACGCAAACCCCATAGCATCAATAACAGGCAATTTCGTAAGCAACGGCAAAGCATTCTTGGTCCAGAAAACAATACAGCCAACCATTTCCGGCTTCAGTGAAATGTGGGATATCTGACGGAAATTCATCGGATTGCGCACATAGACAAAACCTTCACGCAAGCGATTGACAAACCAATCCGAGTAAAAAGCCGGGATGTCTGTCCGTCGGCTGGCACTGATAATCATTGTTATCCTCACTTTCCTGCTAGTGCCTTCGCTGTATCCTATACAAACACTGCCGAGATTCAGCCAAGTTTTAAAATCTTCAACAGCTGGAGAGCTGTAGCCAACGCAGTCCGCGTCTCATAACAATCAAGCGATGTATTTAGAATTTGTTCAATCCGCTGCTTTCTGAGCTGAATAGTCTTATGATGCAAATATAGCTGTGTACCAATCTCCTTGAAACTTAGACCTGATAAAATCTTTTCCAGTGTCTCCAATAAATTAGGGTGCGGCAGTAATGGGCCGATCATTTGATGCACATAATCAACAGCTCCGTCAGTAACGGCAAAAGGAGCAAGTACCTGATAAATCCCGCAATTTTCATAATGATAAATATGTCTTTCCGGCCAAACCTGTTTACCAATCCGTACCGAAGTCTTCGCATTGTTTAACCGGTTAGCTAAGCCTGACCAACCTTCTACATAGTTTCCAATCCCCGCTGTAACATGAATATTCCGGACATAGGCACCGATATAAGCTACATAACTTTCCGCCAGTTCGGTTTCCCGTTCTTTATGGTTGGGACATGAAGCAAAATCACTAAGGACTACAATACCAATGTCTGTCTCCCAGGCAATCGTATTATTCTTCTTATTTAATATATCGATCAAGAAATCTACGAGCTGCTGCTTATGGTAATGATGATCGGCTGTATCAGACACTCCCGGTATAGTATCTACTTCGAAAAACAATAAAGAAAAATCTTTGGGAATATGAAGCTTGTTTTTTTCACTATACTCCTGCAGCTCCAGATCATTTATATCATTCCGGACAGCCAGTTTATTAAAAAACTCACTTCTCTTTTTTCTTTCATACGCCTGATATAGCAGACTCTCATTTCTTTTTCTTTCACTAATATTACGGGTAACACCAATATAGCCAATATGGGCACCCGCCTGATCCCGGGCAATGCTTATGGAAGATTCAAGCCAGATCACTTTCCGGTCTTTTCGCAGTTGTTCCTCTTCCACAATGAACGGTACTTTACTGCTGTGCCATTGAATGTTGTCAGTCGTGATCTTCTGAAAAGCATTCCACAAAAAGGTAAGTGTCGTTTGCTCCGAATTTTCCCCCTCTAGTTCAACTGCTGCAAACCCTAACAATTTCTCAACCGAGGGACTTATATATCGGATAATGCCGCCGGTATCCAACAGCCAGATTACGTCCCCCGTATTTTCAGCAATAAATTTATATTTTCGTTCACTTTCCCGAATGATTTCCTGTTGTTTTTCAAGCTCTGCAATATAGCGTCGCTCATTTTCTGCCGCATCTTTTAAACCAAGCACCATGCTATTAAACGCAATGGAAAAGTCTCCCATAAAATCAACCCGTTGGCTATAATCACCGGAAGCAACCATCCCTGTTTGCCAAGTCAAATGGCGCAGATTGGACTGCAGGGCCTTTAACGCACCCGGCCAATATCCGCGTAAGTTTATTGTAGAAGACAAATCACCTTTAGCAAGTGTATCAGTAAAGGATCTAAGCAAGAGAAGCTCGTTTTTCAGCTTGACAAACTCCGGATGTTTTCCCGCGCAGGCAGAATCACCGTTTGTCACGTCTTTTCCCTTTATCACCTGATATAACTCTCTCAGTATTTCATTGATTTCTTCTTCCATTTCTTTACGCACGTGGATATCCCTCTCTAAAACCAAAGATTCACTTCACGGATATTTCAGCAGTGAACCGGCAAGTCCTGTCACCTGTACACCAACAGTCAATCTCCTTAACACTATACTGCTTGCCGGTAAACCCTTCCAGAAGCCCGGCAATAAAACCTTCATCATAAACGCATACTTCATAATCCAATTCCGGCAATCCGGAACAATCCAAGTCCTCGGAAATGCTCATTACATATTTTCCGTTTTCATGATCAGCCGATTCAACCCGTAGAATTCCGATTTTCTTATCCGCCAGGGCTGTTTGTATTGCCTGAATAAAACTGTTGAAATCTTTTACATCCCTAATAACGTTCTGGTAGAATTGTTTTCCCGCCAGCAACCCTGACTCATAGAACAAGGTATCGACCATTTCCGTTCCGTAATGTTTCTCAAGCACATCGCGAAAACAAAACTGCATAAGTCTGTATACATCAGTGCTAACCATCGGCCCCAGGTTCGGCCTGCCGGCAGCAAGATCGCCAAGCAATTCCCATTGAAATTCATATTTTCGCTTCATAACAAGACTCCTCTTTTTGTTTGACTACCATGCAAGCACGCTCGGATTAGCTGCGCTTGAAAGCTAACTTCAACACTTAACACCTCAAATAAATTGTTTATTACTAAAAAAAAATCGCCAAAACCTATTTGCGGCTTGGCAATCATTTATACCGTCCTTTGGTATAGTTAGATCCATAGCTTTGCGTCCTTGTCTTTCGACAAGTTTGCCAAAAAATCCTTCGTTTTTTTACAAATTCTACATAAATTTTACATTTCTAGACTGACTATCACTTTTCCTTCTGTCCTTGGCAAAAAAACATATTTTTCGGCCATAATCTATTTTTTATTTTAAGCACGGCTCACAGTATACAATCTCCATCGGGATTCCTCTGCTATCTCCTACCGGCCGTTGAGGAATAGTAGAAAAACCATACTGCATACCAAGCCGGCCAATAACCGACAATACCATGGCATCTATAAAATCATCCAGTAATTGTTTGGGATAACGGTTTTCGATTTCAGTCATGGCCTGTCCGGCTTGTATAAAATACTCTGAAAGCAACTGTGTTCTCTCTTTAAGTCCCTCTGGGAAGGTTTTCTTGCTCACCAGCGGTTTATTACCGTTTAATATAGCAAAACCGAACTCTGGATGCGATTCCCGCAGTCGGCCGATGTATTGAGGCTGCTCCAGTAAAAATTGATCCACCTCGCGAATCTTTGGCGTAAACCCCAGTGACTGTTCGGACAGACTTTTTTGAAGAACCTGCAAATTGCAAGCCTTGGCGCTCTGCTTGTCCCTGGCGTAAACGGCCTGACGGCAGGGAGTATTAAACACACTGGATGCCTTTCCCGGCAGCCTACTCCTTAATTTCTGATCCGGTCTAGCCGCATTCTGCTGACTGGTTTCCGGTAACCCAATCGGGATGTCGATAAGCAGACATTCGGCAGCGTCATGCTCTGCCATCAGTTGGGTAATATCCGGATAATCGGCAAAACCATACCGGCCGGACAGGTCGTGCCAAAACACTGCCCAGCCCCGATATTTTCCCACTCGTTTGCAACTGTCAATACCTACCCAGCAGGTACCGCCCATTCTTGCTTCCATTTCTGTATTTCCTTCCATAAAAAATATCATTGTTAATACAATGATATACAGGACCGCTTATGATTTGCAAGGAATAACAGTAGCACAATAGCCGATATTGGGTATAGGAAAATAAGGAGATCCTTCCTTTTCTTTATACGCAACTCTTATATAGGGTATCAATGTTTTATCTTTACAGTACGCTGAACCGAAGGATGTACGTCCGGTCATTCGAGAATTGAATTTTTCCTCAATAATCGCGATTCCCCTGTTCACCAGCGTATTGTCAAGCCATCTACCAACCAACCCGGTAATATCTGTTTCAACGACGATATCACTTGCAAACACATTAAAGGTTCGTCTTAGCGTTGGGCATACCTCAAAAGGGCAACTATACAAATAGGATGTTAACGAACAAAATTCCTGCAGCAGTGGATAAATGGCAAACTGCCTTGTTTCCTGTAACTTATCGGTTTTAAACAAGACCAACCTAGCAGCCAATAAAGAAATATTGTCTGGAATCATATCCATATTAAAAAAGAGGTAACTATAATACACATATCTTCCCTGGCTCCCGATAAAAATTTTGTTTCTTTTTATATTTTTCAAAGGAGTTTTACTTGATAAAGTAAGACTTTTACTGGCTGGAATATTGACAACTGCCATACCAACAGCCCCTTCTTCAATGCATCGGCGAACCTGCAGCAGTAATCCCATAATCGAACAACATGTTTCTATGTAGAGAGTTTGAGGATATCCTCAACTCTCCCCAACCTATGGAGTATTCAGAAAAGCTATCCCCACATGCAAGTTAGCGACATTATAAGTTTCACCATCAATTGACATATCGAAAGTGACTGAAGCCTGGGCCGCCAGTGTGGCAACCGCTTGTGTCCAGACATATTCTGTGTCGGCCCCTACATAGATGGCAGTAACGATAAAATTGGCCAATGCTGCACCACCGCTGGCGTTATTGTTGGTAATTGTTATTTCTACAAGTGACCCTTCATTGCTGCTGCTAATTGAATATGCGGCAGGCGAATTAATCAGAGACGGCATATTTTTTCCTCCTTTTTTCTAACTATATTACATAATATGTATCACTTGCCAAGAAGGAAACATAACTGACCGCTTATTTCCAAGAAAGAGAATGACTCACTGCAATTATCCTGCGTTCGCTTGCGCCTATTCTAGATATTGTTTAATGCCTCAGGCATCGCCAGCCTCGTTATTGGTCTTAGTCACATAGGTCGTATGCGCTTTTTATATAAATGTAAATATCTATACCACTAGTACATTTTATTATTTATTTACTCAAAAAACCTATAAAAAGGGCAGAAAACTCCGTTTCATCACCATAGCCGCCTTTAGCTGGCAAAAAAAACAGGCTTCTAGGGATTCTCGCTGTATGAACTATCCCTAAAGGTCTGTAGCTTCTCCTGTTATCTTATAACAAACAAAAAACCCATCCCGTTTATAGGAATGAGTTTATGTACTGATAACTTACCGGTTATTTACCGGTATCAACCGTTGCAAAACCGCGTGACGGGTTGGCACAATCTTCCGGGGCAATTTTCGTCTTATCCGTACGGGCAAATCCCATACCAGCCGTACTGCAATTGGTCGGCCCGCAACCGCAGCTAGCACCCGTTTCCTTCTTACCGGTATCAGTAAGACCGAACCCTCTTTCCGGTAACCCGCAGCTTTCCGGGGCAATAGCCGTATCTTGAGTGCGAGCAAAACCCTTGCCTGCTGTACTGCACTCGCCCTGACTCATCTCATCTTTTTCATTGCTCATCATCATCATCCTCCTAAAATCATGTAAATGTAAAACACCTGTAAAGATCCTTTTGATCTCTACTTTTCTGTTATAGTTGTTGCTGCTAATGCTCTATTCAGTTGAATATATTATGTGTAGTTAAACATAAAACATTCAGCTTTAAGTTTAAATCAACACACGGACAAATTTAATTTATTAATTAATAATTATTATCTATTGATTATAATAACTTATTAATTCTTCTTTGTCAATGATTAACTATGAAAATCATGTTACATTTTTATGGGCAAATCGACCGTATCTCAAAGCTACGTAAATAGACATAACGTCCACGTCCGTTTAGCTAACTTCCTGGTCAATTTTCAATGCCCAGACGCGCCTCTAGTCCTTGTGTCGCATAATAATGCTTAACTTCCTTCATTTCAGTCACCAGATCGGCGCATTCTATCAACTCTCGCCTGGCACCACGTCCGGTTAAAACAAGTTCTGTATTAGGTGCCTTTGCATTAATAAGTTCATGCAGCGCTTCCCAGGAAATTAATCCAAAATGAAGGGCACAATTAATCTCATCCAATACCACTAAGTCGTATTCACCACTTTGAACCGCCTGCTTTGCTTCACTCATACCTGCTGCAATCAAAGCCAGATACTCCTTGGGAGGCTTACCGGGCGGAAACACGACGACTTTGTCCTGCCACTTTACCAGTTCTTCTTCCGTCAGCATTCCTTCCATGGCAATAAAAAACGGTTTTCCTACTGTTTTAAGCTGGAGATTGGGCTCAAAGCCGGCTAATATATTTTGTTCGCTATAGGCAAGGGATTTCATAAATTGCAAAAACATGACCTTAAGTCCAGCGCCCAGCGCTCTGATGGAAAGCCCAATTGCGGCAGTAGTTTTTCCCTTGCCATTTCCCGTATAGACCTGTACATATCCCTTCATAACACTTCCTCCATGATTGGCTATTACTTCTCATTCTATCCTAAGTTTCACTAAAAGTGCTATATTCCTCCATCTCAATGTGATTTCCTTCTCTAAAAACTGGAAGATGATATCGGCATCAACGTGTAACTGACAACTTATTGTGAACCAACTACCAGATAAAAATCATATACGAAACTACTGCAACAATTCCCCTCCCGCCTATCACTTTCGTTTCTCATCACATACGTTTCGTTTCTATATAAAAAATCATCCTATGTAGCCTTGCCTACACAGGATGATTTTTAAAACACAATGCACTACCTGCTATTCTGCCAATAGTCGCCGGGAACAATAAGCAAGTCAGTCAATCAGTAGGTAATAACAAATTTCGGCAATAGCCCAAATTATAACCCCTAAGATCAAGACAAACTTCATACCCAATTTACCTACTTTTCGCTCTCCCATAATCATCACCAATCTATAAATAAGAATTGATTATATGATGCCCCCAACTATACAGCTTAATTCTTATAAACAGGTTAAAATATCCTGATTGAACATTACCCTCTCGCTTGATTAGCAGGCAGCTAGTCACTTACTATTGGTTTATCCCACCTTTTTTCTAGCCTGTATCGCGACTTCGACAAGATTTTAAGGCTTGAAACAACCTCCCTTTTATCATGCGGTTCCAGTTCGCAATCCGGGAAGTATCCTACTATCTTCCACTCCGGTCATATAGGCAACCACGAGAAAAGCTTGCTACATGTGCTCATTAATGAGTTGAATCAGGTCTTCCCCCGTAAAATCACAGATTAAAATCTTTTTATTAAAGTATTTTTCCAAATCAACAGCAGTAACATCATCTAACATCATATTTTCGTCACTCTTAAACATATTCTTCGGCATTATTATATAGTCTAAAACCTGATCCTGCTGTATCTGTTTCATAATATCCTGCCCAGTCAATAGTCCAGCCACGGTGATGGTTTGTCCAAAAAAATCATTCGCAACTTTATGAACATTAATTTTGACTCTGTCATTTCTTTTCTCAATCGCTTTTGCAGCCCATACTATTTCATTATAGGCCGAGACACCTGTAATGAAACTGAATGAACCTTTACCTTTCTGGTTAAGCCTTTTTAGATTTTTAGTGATACTATCTCTAAAAAAACGGATCATTCCGATCCCATCTTCAATTTGGTCAAAATCTCCATAAAATTCGGTCGCCGGAATTTCAGTTCCCGAAAGTACATAAAACTCATCGGCCAATCGAATAAAAGGAGTTTCAGCTTCCAGCAGAGCCTTTTGCTGAAACGTACTAACATTCTCAAGTTCTGCTTTAGCACTCTCAGCATTATACAAGGTTATTTCTCTCATATTTTTCCTAAACTTAGTAACCCCGACCGGTACGGCAGCTACGTTTTCCACGGAAGGGTATAATTTAAACAAATCATTTACTGTTTTAATTAATTCTTCCCCATTATTATAGCCAGGACATAATACGATCTGACAATTCATAGTAATTCCTGCATCCGCTAATTTCCCAAGTCTATCATAAATGTTTCCTGCAAACCTGTTATTCAGCATTTTTTTTCTAAGTTCCGCATTAGTTGTATGTACGGAAACATTGATAGGGCTAATTCTGTATTGAATAATTCTTTCTAAATCTTTATCTGACATATTAGTTAACGTGACAAAATTCCCTTGAAGAAAGGATAATCTTGAATCATCGTCTTTAAAGTATAGTGTTTCCCGCATTCCCCTGGGCAACTGATCAATAAAACAAAAAAGGCACTTATTATGACAACTTCGAGCCTCGTCCATAATTCCACTCTCAAACTCAATGCCCAAATCCTCTTGATAATCTTTTTCAACTTCAAGAGTCCAAATTTCCCCATTTGTCTTTTCTATTTCAACTTCTATATAATCGTCGGCCATTAAAAACTTATAGTCGATTATATCCTTAATCTCAGTTCCATTTATACTAATTAATCTATCGCCAACTTCTATCTCTAATTCCTCGGCAATACTTTCATTTATAATCTTTGCTATTTTATTATTCATCATTCAATCCTTCTTAATTAAAACTAAATCGCTGATGTCCCATTTTAAATACGTTAAATACGTTTTAAGTTTACCATGGCAACCGTAACTTCATACATAACCATTATATAATATCACAGACGCACTCACTTGGCTGCGAAAACATTCCAACAAAAAATCCCGGCCAAAATAGGCCGGGAAGGACAAATTTATCTCACAACGCTCTTGCTTGCCGTTCGCAGCTTTGTCGGCAATTAATCACTAGGAATTTATCCGGACTCTGACTTGTCGTTTTCCGGACAGTCCTGCGGCTTTTGCTGCAGGGACATAGTTCAATATTACTGCTCACACATCGGCAGTGCCGCACTGGCTTTGTCGTTCTTCTCCCATTAAGCCTGAAAAGACACCTGCCCAGCATATTCAATTGTTAATAATATACCTGCCATAAGGTTGCTTGTCAATATTGGAAATTAAAAATTCTGGCAAATGTCTTAGCAAAAAAGCAAAAAAAGTACGACTAGCCTCACAAGACGCTAGTATTTTAGTTTATTACCCTACTGAAGAGACCCTCAGTTTAGAATTTCTACATACCCTTCCGTTCCATTTACCCGAATGCGCTGTCCATCTTTAATCAATTGAGTTGCATTTTCTACGCTTACTACTGCCGGAAGGCCGTATTCCCTGGCAACAACGGCGCCATGGGTCATCATTCCGCCGACCTCCGTCACCAACCCTTTAATAGCCACAAACACCGGTGTCCAACTGGGGTCTGTGAAGGTAGTCACCAAAATATCCCCTTCTTCGATATTGGCATCCTCCATTTTAAAGATGACCCGTGCCCGCCCTTCAATAATGCCTGATGAAACTGCCACACCAGCTAACGCACCTTGAGGAATGTTATTGGCATCATATGCACTGGATATGATCTCCCCCTCAGAGGTAATGACACGGGGAGGTGTTAGCTTCTTAAAAACTTCATAGTCTTCTTTTCTCTTTGTTATGATGCTGTAATCCGTTCGGTTCGTGCTAACGGTTTCCCTTAATTCTGCAAGGGTTAGATAATATATGTCTTGCCTATCTCTTATCACTCCTTTTTGCACGAGTTTATCGGCTTCCTTCAGCAGAGCTTGCTTGATAATCCAGAGATACCAGACAAGCAAATACTTGCTATATTCTCTGTACCCAGCGAAATTGCGCAGAACACTAATCATCTTCTTTGTTTTTTTAGCTTTGCTTTTCCCACCGGGTAGTTGATCCAAACGCTCCAGAATATTCGCTTCCTTCTGTCTTGCGTCCTCAAGTCCTTGTTCAAATTTCACATGGCGGGCACCAGGTCCGAAAGCCTTAATATTGCTGAGAATCATGGGAATGAGTATCGTCGGTTTCTCATTCCAGCGCGGCCTGGTAATATCAATTTCGGCCGAACAACGCATACCGTACTTTTTCAAATACGCCTGAATGGAATCACTTACGGCTTTCCCTCCTTCCAATTTAGCCAGTTCCGTAAAAAACGTCTCGTCACTGGCATGCTCAAAATACGCAATTACCGCCGGATACCTTCTGACAACATCGGCTACGTCCAAAAGCTCCAGCCCCATTTCAGAGGTAACATTATCAGGTACCGATTGAGCCAGGGCATCAGCCGCATTCTTTTCGTCCAGCCATTTCTGCATGTTCTTATTGATCCAGGAACTGGCATAGGCACCGGTAAAAACCGCTCCGTAACCGGCAAAGACCGCGTCCTTTATGTCCGTATAACTCTTAAAAATGGAATCAAACAATTCATCACCCGACACTTGGGCAATCCTTTGCTCCAGGTCATGCATCACCATCTCATTATGAGCCATAAGATTTTTCACAATAGCATGGTCATTCTTAAAATAGGTTTTTAAGGTGTCGATCCCCCATTTCATCCACACTGAAATTCCTAACATCAACCCTTTTTCCCGGGATAATTCCTTGATAAAGTCTTTCCGTTTTAGAATATTATACGCAGCCTTCTGCATCAAAACATCAATCACGTCCATGCTCTTGACCAAAGATTTGTTTATTATCGGCAAACTGAGTTCACGGGACATGTCCATATACAACCTGCCGCCAAGTTCAATCATTGGCGCCCCGGAAATCAATTTGAAAAAATCCTGAAAAAAACTGTAACCTAATGGTCTCATGGCTTCAGTCATCATTTGCCGATGACCAAAGGAAAAATACACATGGGTTTTGCCATCCTTCGTCGCCGGTGCAGGGTATAGAGTGGTAATAGGACGGCTTTGAACGATATAGACTTTATTTTCATAAAGACACCATTCAATGTCCTGCGGGCGGCCAAAATACGCCTCAAGCTTTCTACCCATGGCCTCAAGCTGTAAAATATGCTCATCTGTCAAGGTCGGCGTATTTTGTCTTTCTGACTCTATCTCCCTTTCTTCCGTACCGCCTTCCTTTAAAGCATAAATAGCGATTTTTTTAGAGGATATCTTTTTGCCGATGATCCTACCTTCCCGTACTTTATAGATATCAGCATTTACCAGGCCGGAGACCAGCGCTTCGCCAAGGCCGAAACTGGCGTCGATGGACAGCACTTTCCGGTTGGCGGTAACAGGATCTGCCGTAAACATAATCCCTGCAGCCTGCGGAAAAACCATCTTTTGAATAACTACAGACAGATAAACTTTGCGGTGGTCGAAACCGTTCTGAATACGATAGGTTACAGCACGGTCAGTAAACAGTGACGCCCAACATTTGCTGATATGTTTGAGAATGGCAGCTTTTCCTATAATGTTTAAATACGTATCTTGTTGGCCGGCAAAAGAGGCATTGGGAAGATCCTCTGCCGTAGCACTGGAACGGACGGCATAAGCTTTTTCTTCACCAAGCTTCGAGAGATAGTACATAATTTCTTCCTCTATCTCCCTGGTAATGGCTATTTCTTCGATCATGCTGCGAATTTTGCCGCTGACTTCAGCGATTCTCTGTCTCTCGTCTGCCTTTAGCTGTAACAGTTGATCAAGCAGCGCCTCAAACTCCGGTGCCTGCCCAATAATTTTTTTATATGCTTCCGTAGTAACACAAAAGCCTTCCGGTACTCGTATTCCCTCAATCCTGGATAACTCCCCCAGATTGGCGCCTTTGCCTCCAACCAGCATAAGCTGTGCTTTATCAATCGCCTGAAAACCGAGTATATAGGAATTCATAACAAATACCTCCTATTATTTTTTGATGTTGGAGCTACTCGGATCATTATACCGCTAGCCGGCTGTAATTCCTGTCTTGATAATGCTAAGGCCATCCTTAAGTTTCTTTAAATACAGTTTCTCATCAAACCCAACTAAGGAAAATTGTTTCCAAATCAGAGCATAGATCATGTCGGCAACCAATTCGGAATCAATTTCCGGTTTTATAAGACCACGTTTTTTATCCCGTTCGATTATTTTTATCAAGCTTTCAAATGAGGCAGCCCGGAGTCTGGTAATGAATTCACTTGTATCAATCTCCATCAGCATAGCGATATGGCTATATTCCTGTTTTATCCTGCCCCACGCATAGGAGGCTTTGGTTGCTTGCAGGCAGATTTCAAACACGTCGGCATCCAGATTCAAATCTTCTGCTTGATAGGTGATTTCTCGTTTTTCCTCTACGATTTTTTCAAACACATAGCCAAAAATGTCCTCTTTACCGCTGAAATACTGATAAAAGCTGCCCCTGGGTATTCCGGCAGTTTTCACAATCTGGTTGATAGATGCCTCGCTGAAGCGGCGACTGGAAAATTCCCGGACAGCAGCGTCAAAAATTTTCCGTTGCTTCTCATCACTCAGGTTATAGAAAGTATCTTTGGGCACGCTATCATCTCCTTTACAACATATTAACATAGCGCACATGATATGACAATGGTGTCATATGACATAATTGTCACTTCTCTATTATAGACCTAGTCTGTTTCGTTTAGTCACCAGACTAGTACTCCACCAACTTTGAAAGTGTAAATTAAGTTGCGGGGATTTCTTTCTAAGACAAGGTGAAGAAGACACACCTTAGGTCCATAATAGAAAAAGGAGCTGACTTTTCAGCTCCACTCTTCCCTATTCGTCACCTTAATGGTTGGCTAGTTTGTAGATTTCATAAACATCCGACCGGTTGAGCACTTTAAACTGTCCGATGGTACGCGCACCATGAAACACGCAACGGTCTGTAAGATCCTGCAGCACTTCTTCGCTCTGAACACCAATACCAAGTTCACTAAAGCTTGTAGGCATACCAAGAGAAGAAAAATAAGCAACGGTTTTATCAATAGCCTCCTGTGCTGCCAATTTGCAATCGTTTGTTGCGATGCCCCATACGCTTTTAGCAAAACGGGCAAAACGCTCTGGCTTTTCCTGATAAGTGTATCGTGCCCAAGAACCCCACAGAGCCGCAAGGCTTGCTCCATGGGCGGCGTCAAACCGGCCGCTTAGTTCATGACTGAGCTGATGAGTGGCAAAATCTTTTTTTGCGCCGAGGCCGGTAAGCCCATTGTGCGAAAGGCTGCCACACCACATCAATTCGCTCGCTGCATCGTAATCTGTTGGGTTTTCCACCGCAACCCGTCCGTTTTTTATCACCACGCGCAGCAGCGCTTCAGCAATTTCATCGGTAATGGCATTTCCCTCATCGGGCGTAAAATAGCGGTCAAGAGTATGCATCATGATATCTACTACACCGCAGGCAATCTGATATTTCGGCAACGTGTAGGTAAGCTCCGGATTCATCACCACAAATTTAGGACGGTTAAATTCAGTGCTCAGCCCGCGTTTTGTCCAAGTTTCATCGTCAGTGAGTACTGCAGAGTCGCTGGTTTCACTCCCCGCAGCCGAAATAGTGAGCACTACACCGACAGGCAGACTTTTCGTAACTTCCACTTCTTTGAGCCAAAATTTCCAAATGTCGGTACCCGGGTTGGCAATGCCGTGTGCAATACCTTTAGCAGTGTCGATCACGCTGCCACCACCTACGGCAAGGACAAAATTGACCCCAAATTCAATTCCTTTCTGCACACCTTCTCGTGCCAAAAACAGGCGGGGATTCGGCTTCACTCCCCCCAGCGAAGTAAAAGCAAGACCTGCACCGGTGAGTGACTGCTCTATTCTGGCCAGCAGCCCGCTTTTAACAACGCTGCCGCCGCCATAAACAATCAGAACCCGGGAGCCGCCGAACTTTTTGATCTCATCGGCCGTTCCCAGTTCTGTTCCTTTGCCAAAAATCACTTTAGTCGGTGAATAAAAACTGAAACTTTGCATGCGTTTCACTCCTTCTTGTTTTTACCATATAAAAAGTTCCTTCTTACTTATATATTATGGGATTAATATAGACCTATAGCAAGAATAATTATCGCTGCCTAGGAAAGAAACAGGGATGGCAGAAACTTACTCTGTCATCCCGATAAGACAATGTAGCTTATGGTAGTTTGTTTCCTGCGGCAAGGTAAATATCATACCACTCCTGCCTGGTCAATTCAAAATTGGTCGCCTTGCAAGTGTCACGCAGGCGCTGTGGATTCATGGTGCCCACAACAACCTGCATTTTGGCTGGGTGGCGGAGAATCCATGCAACCGCTACGGCAGTATTTTTCACACCATATTTGACAGCGATTTCGTTGATAGTTTTGTTTAACTCCGGAAATTTGTCGTTGTCAAGGAATACACCCTCAAACATGCCATATTGGAATGGGGACCATGCCTGGATTGTAATGTCCTTTAGACGGCAATAGTCGAGAATGCCGCCATCACGATCGACAGTGGAAGGCCATTTCATATTCATCGTAATACCGGAATCGATCATACTGGTATGCATGACACTGAACTGAAGCTGATTAATCAGCAGCTTCTGATTCAGGTATTTAGTGAGAAGCTCGATCTGCAGCGGAGTCTCGTTGCTCACACCGAAATAACGCACCTTTCCACTGCTGTGCAAAATGGTAAACGCCTCAGCTACCTCTTCCGGCTCTACCAACGCATCCGGCCGGTGAAGCAACAATACATCAAGGTAATCGGTTTTCAAACGCTTCAAGCTACCGTCCACTGCCTCCAGAATGTGTTCTTTCGAGAAGTCAAAGCTGGCAGACCTGATGCCGCACTTCGACTGGAGAAGCATCTTTTCACGGATACCAGGTGTCATGCCGATTGCATTTGCGAAAATCTCCTCCGATTTGCCGGCGCCATATATGTCGGCGTGATCGAAGAAATCGATCCCCTCTTCCAAAGCTGTGTTAATCATGATGTTTGCTTCCTTTTCCGTAAGCTTGGCCATCCGCATGCAGCCGAGCGAAACTGCAGAAGCAAGTATTTCCCCTTTACCAATGTCGATTTTTCTCATAGTGATCCCTCTTTTCTCGTTGATTTTAATTATCTATTGTAAATAAATCGCTAAGAAATGATTATACGCCTGCAGTTATATATGTAATGCTTTTGTTATAATTCACTCCTGTTTGAGTCAGGTTCCTCTTTGTTGAATAGCCGTGAAGTGGCTTCTCTTTCCGTGCCTAATTTACATTGACAGTATAACATCAGCAGTTTACTATGAAAAGTAGTTACATTTATATCATATAGTTTCAAAAAAGTTACTTTTGAGGAAGTGAAAGCATGGAAGTAGAAGAAGCTCTTGAACAAAACCTCTGTGATTGTCCGCCCGAATTAGAATGTTCCATTGAAAAGGCGTTGGAGGTTTTAGGAGGAAAATGGACGTTTTTAATCATCCGGGATCTGTTCGATGGGGTCAAACGCTTTGGCGAACTGCGTAAGTCCCTCGCCGGCGTAAGTCCTAAAACGCTTTCCGTCCGTCTAAAAGATTTGGAAGATCGGGGTATTATCAAAAGGACCGCCTACCCTACAATACCGCCCACGGTGGAATATTCTTTGACGGAAAAAGGAAATAGCCTGCGACCTATCATTAAGGCAATGAAGCTTTGGGGGGCCAAGTGGGGATAGCGGTACATAACCTATCCATTTTCAGTCTAAAATACCAAAAGATTGGACAGTTATCTACTGTGCGATAACCGTCCAATCTTTTAAAGGATTTTTTTATCATTTCATCCTGGATAAAGGCCCTACAATATCTTTTTGCCTTTAACCGCAAATAATTTTATCCCTTACTTTTGAAATGTACAGAAAGCAGGTCCCTAAACACATAAACCGATACTAACAAACTGCCACCGATAGCAACCCACTCAAGCCACGGATTGTCTGCCAGTCTTTGCCATTTGCTGCCTAGCATAGCCCCAGCGCCTAAAAAGATGGTTAGCCAGAGAAGCGCGTGTACCATATCATAGATAAGAAATTTAACAACCGAAATGCCACTGATGCCGGCGACATAGGGAGTAACGTTGCCGACCGTTGGTACAAAGCGACCGCCAATAATATAAATTGGGGCCGACTTTTGCAAAAGTTCCTGAGCCTTGTCAATACGTTCTGGAGTAAGTCTGATATATCTCGACCATTTCTTTATAAAAGGACCTCCCATTTGACGTCCTATCATAAAAGCAGAAAGCGAACCTAGCAGGTAACCTAGCAGAGATACCAGCCAGGCTACGATAATGTTAAACTCTCCTTGCTTTGACAAAAAGCCGGCCAAAGCTACTAATACACTACCGGGAAAGGGCAGTCCCACTGCTTCTAAGAACACCCCGGCAAACACTCCGGGCAATCCCAGGCTGCTTAAAATTCCAAGAATTTTATCGAACAAAACATCCCCTCCTCCAGCTATAGGGCTGATAAAAGTATAAATCATTACCGAACCGATGCAGCACAATTTGTGAAGCTATGTAAAAATACCTTCATTGTGTAAGCTAGGTAGCGGGATTGAAATATAGCCGCCCAATCGGCATATAAAAAAACATTAGGTAACCAAGAAGGCTTAAGGTTCTTATAAATTTAAATTCATCAAAACTAAACCGAATTTGCCCCCACTCCTGACTCCAACCAAAATAAAGGGTAACACTTCGATGATAATGTAAAAAATATCATCTTGGATTGTCAACAGTAAATCAGACAACTTTTTTAAGGGCCTTTTGGCGAAACTGAATAGGCGTTAGATATCCCAAAGTGCCATGAAGCCGATGCTTATTAAACCAATTGACATAATCATATAGCTCCAACTTCAGATGATAAAGGCTGTGGAAGCTCATCTGGTGGATAAACTCGGTTTTCATAATTTTATAGGTGGCTTCAGCCACGGCATTGTCATAGGGACAGCCTTTCATGCTGAGAGAGCGGCCAATTTCAAAAGTTTCCAGCAGCTCGTTCATTTTTTCGTTTTTAAACTCACTGCCGCGGTCCGTATGAAACC